>JAZURC010000180.1:0-3259 GCA_045606005.1 Clostridia bacterium | reverse complement strand
AAAGAACCCCGAGCACGGATGCCACAAACAGAATAAACATGAGAATTTCAATCCAAAGAGAGGACATATTCTGCTCTGCAATAAAACTGATTAACACCAGCAAATTATTCACGCCATGTAAAATCATTCCTGCCCAGATTGACCCTGTCTGCAACACAACAGTTGCCAGAACAACCCCAAGAAAAATGGTTGAAATCAGGTTCCTCACATCCAGATGTACAATCGCAAACAAAAAAGCAGATGCCGCAATCGCACTCTTACTGCCCCTCCATAAATACGCATGCAACACCACTCCACGCATCAGAAGTTCTTCTGTTACAGTGGGGAGCAAAACCACTGCTGACAATGCCAGCAAGAATGTGCTTCCATTTCCGGGCACAGTTAACACACCGGTTGCGGTTTCTGCACCGAACCAACTTAACACCAGAACGGTTACCGTGTTAATCATCCGACAGATATATTGGATGCAAACACCCATTCCTATCAGAATCAACACATTTTTCTTATCAAGTCGGTGAATCAGAAAGGTTTCAGTTACATCAATATTTTTCGGGTAAAGGTATAAAGCTGCAGGAAGCAGCACGGCAAAAATCTGCAGACAAATCCGAAGCAAATAACCGTCCGGCCGTTCGAAGCTGAAAAAAGAATATAAGATTCCGTACACTACGGTACAAAACACCTGCAGTAAAATCACCGTAAACAGCAGCCATTGCACCCCACTGGGTGTAAGCTGATGGCTGTTTTTTATCTTTGGCATCCTATATCCTCCTAAATATCATAGACTTGATTGCGGATTTCTTCCGCTTTTTCATCACCCTTTAATGCTCCGATGATAGCATAGGCAAACTGGTTTGCCACACCTGCAGATTTTCCGGTAATGATGTTTCCGTCCCGAACAACGACTTCTTTGGAAATTGTTGCGCCAATCAGTTTATCCTCAAAACCCGGATAGCAAATGGCAGTTTTTCCGTTCAACAAACCCATTCCACCAAGAACCGAAGGTGCTGCACAAATAGCTGCCGCCATTCCTCCTTGTTCTAAACAAGCAGTTACGGTGTTGCGAACATACTCACTTTCATTTAAATGATTGGTTCCGGGCAAACCGCCGGGCAATACTACCATTTGAGGCACCTCTGTTTCCTGAGGCAACAAATCTGCTGTGACCGGAATTTTATGAGAACCTGTGACCACCTTCCCTGTCACACCAACTGTTTTTACTTCAATTCCTGCGCGACGGGCATAGTCTACTACCGTCAACGCTTCAATTTCTTCAAACCCGTCTGCTAACATTACATAAATCATACTTACACCCCTAATTCAACATTAAATTCATATAGTTTCGTCCTTGTAAAATCAAGGCCGTTAAAGCACCTATTGTAATTTCCTGTGCGGTTTCTGTTGTTTTTCTGACCTCGCCGTTATTCACGGTAAATGTACCGTTATTCTCCCTAATCCACGGGTCTGAAACATGAAACGCGCAATCAGGTAAATATTGCATTGCTTTTTGAACACTGATCACCCTTGCCTGTCCGAAGGGTTTATGGGAATTGGGAGATAACAAGACCCCCTCTCCGATTTGGCAAAGCAAAGCATTGGTTGCCTCTTCTTTTCCCATTGCCTCTTTGACTACCGTTTTTTGATCAAAACGGCTGACCAGAGCATAGGCTTCTTCGTTGCACCACACCTCGCCCTTTTCAAAGCGAAAATGCTCCTCCAATAAAACATCCCATTGCTCTTTTGTCCTCTTAAGAAATGAAGAAAAATGTTTTTCGCAATACTGCTGATACCATTGTGAAAGCTCAGGAATGGTATTCGTCTTTTCTCCTCTGCCCGCTCCTTTTGGCAAAGGTTTTTCTTCCAAAAAGAAAGTATCGGTATAGCCAAATTTTAAATACAAATTCGGTTTAGCGGGAATCAGAGTCGAAAACACATCTCCTCTTTCATACATCTCCCGTAATGCCCGTTTCATCATAGCGGTCATATATCCCTGTCCTCTGAATCGAGGCAGGGTACAAACCCCTGATAAATAAGAACAAGGGACGCTTTCTTTTCCCAACTGCAATCCGTACGGAACCATTCCAAGATACGCCCTTGCATCCCCCTGTTCTCCGAAAAGAACAAGAGAATCTTCTGTTTTATGAACACGGTTCATATAAAACGTTACAAAATCAGGACTATCTGCAGGAAAACAGGCTTTCCAAAGCAAGGCTCCCTGGTCTTTATTTTCACAAAATACAATCTTATTTTCCAATGACAACAGTCTGCACCTCAATCAATTTTTCAGGAACATAAGACAGCTTTGCTTTTCGCAAGGCTTCCAGTCCCATATCCTCCTCACGGTCGATAAACACAGCATCATGAAATTCATGCTCACAAAACTGTTGATTGATCATGGGGTATGCCCCCTGATAGGACGCATCCGCTTTTTCCATGTGAATCAAAGCTGTATCCTCTGTCAGCATTTCGCCAATGGTAAAGGCAATCACCTTAGAATCCACCGTCAGCACACCGCCTTTGCATCCCAATGCCTCAAAATCTTCTATGGATTTTCTGACTGCGTCAAATTCAAATTCCCGTGATAACTCATCCATATCCGTTTTGCTTTCTAACCATCCCTCTTCCAGAGAAAGACAGTCTTTTGCAAATCCCTTGGAAAAGGGATGATATTCATAAGCATACAAGCTTTTAAATTTATTAATATGGTTTCGCTTACTGTGTAATTTCTTTCCAGACAGCGTTACCAGTTTTTCACGAAGATACACATAATCATAAGAATCCCTTCGATCGGTCACAGAAAGGTCAGAATACCACTGTTTCATTTGTGCAAGCATTTCATTGGTCAGCATTCCGAAAAACAAGCATTCGGAAAACTCGTTACGCAAGCATTCAATGGCAGCATGCACATCACCGTCCCCAATAGGAAAAGAAGCAAAGGTGCAGCCTTTGATTTTCATTACAACACAAAGGCAATCTTCTATAATCTGCCATTTTGCTCCTGTCATTTTCTCCCACAGGTACATGGTGGTAAAATTACATTGGGAATAGGCATAGCTTTTTTTCTGCAAGTATTCCCGAATGACAGATTTATCCTCAAGCCTTAAAGGATTCCAAGTCAATACAATTCATCTCCATTTAAAAGTTCCGTCACCAAATTCCAAACCTCGTTGGAAATTTCCTCCGGTCTTTTAATCACACCGTCTGTGGCACAAACAAGGCGTTTCCAACCCATCTGCTCTGCCACAGAAACTGCGTTTTCATA
>JAZURC010000179.1:0-3765 GCA_045606005.1 Clostridia bacterium | reverse complement strand
CTTGGCCTCCGACTTGATATCACTCTTTTAGAAAATTTGAAAAAGACAATGGAATCAGAAAGCTGGGATACAATCGAAGCTGCACTGAAAGAAATCACTTTTTCTGATATTGCGAGAATGGAAAGAGGGGGAAACAAAGAGCTTGCCGACCGCTTTAAAAAGATTCGTGAAAAAACAAAAGCGTTGGTAGGTGATTTGCAAAAAAATGTATTTTTCCAATCGGAGGAAGCATGCTTTCGTGATTTGAAGCCGGTAGAAGAACAAATTACATTTTTGGCGGAAGTAATTGAATTGTTTGAGGATTGCTATCAGAAAAAGAAACGTCAGCGTTCGTTGGCGGATTTTAGCGATTTGGAGCATTATTGTATCGGTATTTTGTCTGAAAGAACGGCAGAGGGGGAGTTGGTTCCTTCCTCTGTTGCACTGCAACTGAGAAAACAGTATGAAGAGGTTCTGATTGATGAATATCAGGATACCAATGATGTACAGGAATTGATTTTTTCCTTGACAGCCGGAGAAAAGAAACGGTTTATGGTAGGAGATATTAAGCAAAGTATTTACGGCTTCCGTAATTCGAAACCTGCATTGTTTTTGGAAAAATATCAGAAATACAGCAAGACGGACGGGGAGTCTGCCAGACGGTTGTTGCTTTCAAAAAATTTCAGAAGCAACAATTCTGTTTTGGCTTGTTGTAATTTTGTCTTTTCCCGTTTGATGTGCAAGGAATGCGGCGGCTTGGATTACACGGAAGACGAGGCTTTGTATTTTGGCGACGGATATCCCGTTGAAAATACTTCCGCAGAATTATATGTGCTGGAGCGAAAAGACACAGAGGAGGATGAAACCTACTATCAGCGCGAGGCGGAAATCTGTGTCCGCCGTATCAGAAAAATGGTTTCCGAAGGGGAATTACTGTATGATGGTAAAACAGGGGAGATGCGTCCTTGCCATTACGGAGATTTTATGATTCTGCTCCGTTCGTTAAAAGGACGGGTGGAATATTATACAGATATGTTGAATCAGTATGATATTCCCTATGAATTAGGCAAGGGTTCCTCCTTTTTTGAATCCTTTGAGGTGAAACTTGCTATTTCACTTTTGCAGATTATCGACAATCCCAGACAGGACATTCCTCTTTTGGCAGTCCTTCGTTCTCCCATATTTGGTTTTGATGACGACTTTTTAACCGAGCTGCGATTGCTCAAAGGGGAAGGAGATTATTATGATTGCTTGTTAGCATCGGAAGATCACCGCGCAACAGCATTTTTGAACACCTTAAACCATTGGCGGACGGATGCTGAAAACTATCGTGTCAGAAAGCTGATTGAACAAATTTATGAAGAAACGGGATTACTGATTTATTATAGCCAGAAGCCTGACGGTGAACTGCGGAAAAACAGATTGCTTCTCCTGACCAAGTGGGCAGACTCCTTTGAAAGCACCTCATATCGGGGCTTGTTCCATTTTATCACCTATTTGCAACGGCAGATGGAGCAGACAGAACGGGGGGTGGATATGGCGGATGTATCCATCCGGGACAATGCAGTCAGCATTATGAGTGCCCATAAAAGTAAGGGTTTGGAAGCAAATGTGGTGTTTATCTGTGATTGCGGAAAACAGTTCAACTTTCAGGACATTAACAAAAACCGTCTCCTTGCTGATGAGCAACTGGGATTTGGTTCCGACTGCGTTGATACAGAAAAACACATTATCTTTGAAACCTTTGTGAAAAAGGCAATTAAACAAAAGAAAAAACAGGATATCAAAGCAGAGGAACTGCGTCTTTTGTACGTTGCCATGACCCGTGCGAAACAAAAACTCATCATGATTGGGAGTGATAACGGGTTAGAAAGCACCGTAAACGGAGTCCGCAGTCAGATTCAGGGAACAGGCTTTGAAACCATGATTGCACAGAACGGAAAAAGCTGGCTTGAATGGTTATTAGGGGCATTTTCCTTTCACCCTTCCGCAAAATTGCTTCGTGATTATGGTTTGCCTTATGATTCAGATCCGGGATTTTCCTTCGAGCTTCACTGGAAGGAAGAAATAGAGGAGATACCCGAGATTCAAAAATCGGAAACAGAGACAGAAAGTGAAATAACAGATTTTTCTGCTCTGGACTTTGCCTATCCTTATGATGCACTTTGCCGAATTCCCGCAAAGCTTTCTGTCAGCGAACTCAAGCGACGCTACGACAGCGAGGCAACAGAGGAAGGGTGGGCGTATTATCCGAAAGAAATTGCAGAAAGTCCGTTACCCATGCGCCCTGCATTTATGCGGGAGGAACGGCTTACCGCCACGGAACGAGGAACGGCGTATCATCTGGCAATGCAGTATCTGGATTTAAAAATACTGAACGATAAGGAAACAATAACAGAGCAACTGGATGACTTTGTGATTAGCGGAAAAATGACCCGAGAGGACAGAGATGAAATTGATGTTTCCTTGCTTATGAAATTCAGTCAAACGCCTCTTTATGATTTGATTTGTGAGGCAGACCGCATTGAACGGGAAAAACGATTTCTGTTACCCTTTCCTGCAAAAGAGCTGTTTTTTGAGGCGGGCGAAGAAAAATTGCTGATTCAGGGGATGATGGACTGTTTGGTAGAAAAAGACGGAGAATTTTATCTTATGGACTATAAGACGGATTCTGATACTGATTTTGGCCGTGCAAAAAAACGCTACGGAATGCAGCTTCATTTATATTCGTTGGCGGTTGAACAGATTTACGGAAAAAAACCCATAAAATCCTTTCTTTATTTTATAAAAACGGGAGAATTTTTTACCATTTCATAAAAGAGAGGGGATATTTTCTTGACAGAAGGAAAGGTTTGTGATATAATACTACTGTTAAAATTGTTTTATGATGAAATGGAGAGGATAATTTCATGTCAGGGCATTCCAAATGGTCTAATATAAAGCACAAGAAGGAGAAGTCCGACGCCCAAAAGGGCAAAATTTTTACCAAGATAGGCCGTGAGATAGCAGTTACGGTAAAGGCGGGCGGGCCGGATCCGGAAAGCAACTCCAAGCTAAAGGATGTTATTGCAAAGGCAAAGGCAAACAATATGCCAAATGACACCATTGCAAGGAGTATTAAGAAAGCAGCCGGAGAAGGCGGCGGCGAGGATTACATGGAAATCACTTATGAAGGATATGGTCCTTCAGGGGTTGCGGTCATTGTAGAGGTAATGACAGATAATAAAAACCGTACTGCCGGCGAAGTTCGACATTATTTTGACAAATTTGGCGGTAATTTGGGTCAGACAGGCTGTGTAGGATTTATGTTCGACCAGAAGGGTGTTATCGTTATCGAAGAACAGGACGGCGTGGATGAAGAAACTCTGATGATGGACGCACTGGATGCGGGAGCAGAAGATTTTTCTGTTGAAGAGGGATGCTTTGAGATTTTGACAGCCCCCGTGGATTTTTCTGCAGTCAGAGAAGCATTGGAAGAAAAAGGCTATTCTTTTGTTAGTGCTGAAGTGGAAATGGTTCCCCAAAACTATGTTACATTAACAGACGAAAACGATTTATTGCACATGGAAAAGCTGATTGATATGCTGGAAGATAATGACGATGTGCAGAATGTTTGGCACAACTGGGAAATATAATAGGGTTAACCTGCGTTTTTTGACGTAGGTTTTTCTTTTGCAATAAGGAGACTAACTATTAAAAGTCAATAGTTTTTCAGGGAAAAGTACAAAAAATTTTTTAGAAATAAAGAATCGCACAGCAAACAGACCTTTTAAAAGTAATTTTTTA
>JAZURC010000178.1:0-2977 GCA_045606005.1 Clostridia bacterium | reverse complement strand
CCTGCCATTGTTTCCATGTTCTTAGGAGAAGAATTGACCGAGATTTTGGAGGCCATTGCCAATGATACGGATTATGACGGTCATGAAAAGGTGAAAATGGAGCTTGGCGTTCACATTATGCCTCAATTCTCCAAGGATTCCACTGACAGAAACAGAACATCTCCCTTTGCATTTACAGGAAATAAATTTGAGTTTCGTATGCTGGGTTCCTCCCAGTCTATTGCTGACCCAAATGTGGTGATGAATACCATTGTTGCGGATGTATTGAATGAGTTTGCCGACGAACTGGAGCAAGCAAATGATTTTACTTCCGCCTTGAACACTTTAATTCGCCGTGTTTATAAAGAAAATAAGCAAATTATCTTTAACGGCAATAACTATTCGGATGAATGGGTAGAAGAAGCGGAAAAGAGAGGACTTTTGAATCTTTTGACCACAGCGGATGCCATTCCTTATTTTGAATCACAAAAAAATATTGATCTGTTTACCAAACACGGAGTGTTTTTGGAAAGTGAAATCACATCCAGAACAGAGATTTTACTGGATCATTACTGTAAGGTGCTGAATATTGAAGCATTGACCATGCTTGAAATGGCAAGACAGGATATTTTGCCCGGAGCAATGTCCTTCAGCAAGGAAGTCACTGAAACCGCGCTTTCCAAAAAACAGTTGGGAATTCACCCTCAGATGGAAGAAGATTTGGCAAGGAAGCTTTCCGATTTGTTGAATTCCTTGCAGGAAAACATTAACCGACTTGAGGATGCGGTTGCCCATACTAAGGATGTGAAAGATGTTAAGGTGGGGGCGCAGTATTATAAAAATGAAGTTTGCACTGCGATGGAAACCTTACGGAAAACAGCCGATGAGCTGGAAATCATCTGCGGTAAAAACTACTGGCCGTATCCTACCTACAGTGAATTATTATTTAGCGAATAAAAACAAAGTGATTTCCGAATTAACGGAAATCACTTTGTTTTATTTGCTTTAAAAATATTCTTTCGGATTGTCAAAATAGCTCCAGTCAGGCGTCATAGGTTTTGCTAATGAAAAATCTCCCAAAGTAATGTTTCGGTTGCCGTCTACCATTAGCTGTATCTGACTGACGGTTGTAAATTCTTTATAGCAGGCAAGCATGGACTGCACCAAAAGGTTTTCTTGGCCGGGGGTGCATTCCGATATAAATTGTTCAGAAAAGTTTATTGTAAAAGTTTCTGTTTCTTCCTCGTATATCATATTCAATACAGTTGCATTGTAGGGAAGAATGTTGTTTTTGTTGTCAGGATCCTCTGTGCCACGATGAAGCTCTTGAATAATCAAATCCTGTGCATTGTTATTCCCGGCAGGAATCAGACGGTTTTCGCGGATTAAATGGGTGTTATTCTTGTCCGGGAAGTATAGGTACAGCATCCAGATAGGGAAGTTGGTTTCTTCTGCCATGTCCACCAGACGGGTTGTATAAGGATATTGGAAATATCCTGGAAGATGCTCTCCTTCACAAAGAAGATTCACTTTTGCAATTTTATCTCCCTGCGTCCGTTCCCCTTGGGAAATCGCCAGAGCGCAAAGCTCGTTAATATACAGAAAATCTGTTTCAGAAATGGATTTGATTTCTTCGGTAAAATCAACACTTACTGTATTCCCCTCTACCGTTACGGATTTGACTGAAATGTTTTTAGGAAACAGATGGTCATTTACCTTTATCATTTCCGTTATATAAAGCATAGGCAGATCCTCTTGAGGCAGAACCTCTTTAGAGGAACGGCTGATATTTTCACCTGCCATATCCACCGCATAAATGTCAATGCTGATAGGCTTTATGATTTCATTGTTGCAGCCTGTAAGAATCAAAAGCCCCGCTAATAATAAAATCAGCGTTTTTTTCATAGCGTCACATCCTTTCCCATTTATCATATCAAAAATAGATAGGTTTGTCAACGGTTTTTCTTGATTTTTTTGATGGAATGTGGTAAGATTGAAAGAAAAGCAGGACGCATCTTTTCCCTTACGGTTTATCATTAATTAGAGTGGATAATGAGGAGGAATCAAAATGAAGGTTTTAGTTGTGGTAGATATGCAGAATGATTTTATAAACGGTGCATTGGGAACAAAGGAGGCAGAGGCAATCGTCCCCCATGTTGCAGAAAAAATTAAGGGCTTTGACGGGACTGTCCTGTTTACCCGTGATACCCATGAAAAGGAATACTTGAATACTCAGGAGGGGAGGTATCTTCCGATTGAGCATTGCATCCGTGACACCTATGGTTGGCAGCTTGCTCCCGAAATAGAAGAATTGCGGAAAACGGAAGTGATTGACAAGCCCTCCTTTGGTAGTATTGAATTGGGCAATTATATAAAAGTGCTCAATCCCGAGGAAGTAACCTTAATCGGACTTTGTACCGATATTTGTGTAATTTCCAATGCCATGATTATCAAGGCTTTTCTTCCTGAGGTGCCAGTGAAGGTAGACGCCTCTTGCTGTGCGGGAGTAACGCCGGAAAGTCACGAAAGAGCACTGGAAGCAATGAAGATGTGTCAGATAGAAGTTTTGTAACAGATGAAAACCGCCGATTCCGGCGGTTTTTTATTGAAAAAAATAAAAAGAAAACGGTAGACAAATAAAAAAATTTGTGATATAATGGTTTTGCTACACTTTTCAAATTTTAAATAATTTTATCAGTTGAGAGGTACGCTATATAGGTAAAAGCGTACACTCTGTTTCGTCATACTCTTAACTGATAAAGTGTTTGATTTGAAAAGCGTGTAGCAACCTTTTGAAACGGAGTAAATGTACGTTTTTCGTACGCAACTCTGTAATAAGGG
Organism: Clostridia bacterium; assembly: GCA_045606005.1. Classification (GTDB taxonomy): domain Bacteria; phylum Bacillota; class Clostridia; order HGM11514; family HGM11514; genus SIG438. The sequence goes on along the minus strand of JAZURC010000178.1, from coordinate 157 downwards.
TTGCGTATTTTTATTTTAGGAGGATGTATCATGAGCATGAAAAAGGAATTGGTCATGGAAGCCATTATGACCATGATGAAGGAAAATTTTGACCGTTATCTGGAGTTTGATGAAACAAAAGTGGCAGACACGGTTGCCATTCAGGTGGCTTCGGAAA
>JAZURC010000177.1:0-9025 GCA_045606005.1 Clostridia bacterium | reverse complement strand
TTTACGAACCTTTTATGGCTATATGATGGCACATCCCGGAAAGAAACTGAACTTTATGGGAAATGAATTTGCACAGTTTATTGAGTGGAATTATAAACAGGAGCTGGATTGGCTACTCCTTGAATATCCCAATCATAAGCAGATGCAGTTGTTTATCAGGGATTTGAATCACTTTTATCTGGAGCATCCGGCTCTTTGGAAAAATGATGCGGATTGGAACGGATTTTGGTGGCTTGCCAATGATGACCGTGACCAGAGCGTAATCGCCTTTTGTCGGTCGGATGGCGAGGAAGAATTGATGATTGTTTGTAATTTCTGCCCTGTACAGAGAAAACAATATCGAATCGGTGTGTCGGAAAAGGCGGCTTACAAGCCCGTTTTTTCCAGTGATTATAAACGGTACGGGGGAGCAGGAACGCCCCTTAGGACAGTGAATGCTCAAAAAATTGAGTGGCATGGGTTTGAGCATTCCGTATCTGTTACCGTTCCGCCCATGTCAACTGTGTTTTATCAGAAGCAGCAAGGTACAGCACAAAAGAAAATAAAACAAGAGAAGTAAAGAGAGAAAGGAAGCGTTTTTCCATGGCAAGGAGAAAAGAATGTATTGCAATGCTGCTGGCAGGCGGACAAGGAAGCCGTCTGAAGGTACTGACGGAGGAAACGGCAAAACCCGCTGTTCCCTTTGGAGGGAAGTACAGAATTATTGATTTTCCTTTATCCAACTGTGTGAATTCAGGAATTGACACGGTGGGAATTCTGACTCAGTATCAGCCTTTGGAACTGAATGAGTATGTGGGAAACGGTCAGCCTTGGGGACTCAATCGTAATTTTGGGGGTGCTCATATTTTGCCACCCTATGCCAAAAGCAAAAAGTCAGAGTGGTATAAGGGGACGGCAAATGCCATCTTCCAGAATATTCCTTTTATTGAGCGGTATGACCCGGAATATGTACTGGTACTGTCGGGAGACCATATTTACAAAATGGACTATGCCAAAATGCTTTCCTATCACGAGGAGAAAAAAGCGGAGTGTACCATTGCGGTGCTGGATGTTCCCATAGAAGAAGCATCCCGTTTCGGCATTATGACCTTGAATAAAAACGGCTCCATAAAGGAATTTCAGGAAAAACCGAAAAACCCGAAAAGCACCAAGGCATCTATGGGAATTTATATCTTTAACTGGAAGATTCTGCGGGACTATCTGAATGCTGATGATGAGGATGAAACCTCTGCGAACGATTTTGGAAAAAATGTCATTCCGAGAATGCTGGCAGACAAATGTAAGATGTTTGGCTACGAATTTGAAGGCTATTGGAAGGATGTGGGAACCATTGAAAGCTTGTGGGAAGCAAATATGGATTTGCTTCGTGAGGAAGAGGACCCCAATTTCTTGAATTTAAAGGATTCCAAGTTTAAAATTTATGCCAGAAACTACGCCCAGCCCTCCAGCTTTATCGGAGCCTCCTCCCAAATTTCAAACTCCTTCGTGGCAGAAGGATGTGACATTCGGGGGAAGGTTGAAAATTCGGTTATTTTTACAGGCTGTGTGGTGGAAGAGGATGCCTATATCGTAGATAGCGTGGTGATGCCAAATGCTATCATCCGAAAGGGTGCCAATGTGAAATATGCCATTGTGGGCGAGAATGCCCAAATCGGCGCCAATGCCAAAATCGGCGATTTGCGTGAATATTATGACGAGAAAGACTGGGGCATTACGGTTGTGGGCAAGGATAAAACGATAGAACAAAATCAAACTGTAGCGGTAAAAGAAATTCTGTAAAAGAAAATCCTTGAGGTGTACAAATAACTAAAAAGGCAGGTTAGAGCAATGGAAATGGTTGGCATTATTTTTTCAAATATTTATGATAACGCATTGGCTGAATTAACCTACAACAGAACGGTTGCATCTCTCCCCTTCGGAGGGCGGTACCGTCAGATTGACTTTGTATTATCCAATATGGTAAATTCGGGCATTTCCCGGGTGGGTGTGATTACCAAGTATAATTATCAGTCCCTGATGGATCATTTGGGGGCTTGCTCGGAATGGGATTTGAACAGTAAAAACGGCGGTATTTATCTGTTGCCTCCCTTTGTAACAGGTCAGGCAGGGGTTTACCGCGGAAAGCTGGAAGCTCTTCATGTGGCATTGAATTTCTTGTCAAAGCGCCGAGAGGAGTATGTGCTGCTGTCCGATTCCACCACGATTTGTAATATTGATTATGACCCGTTTGTGGAAGAACATATTGCATCCGGATGTGATATTACCGTCATTGCACATGAGTTTCGTGAAGAGGACAAGGGAGTGAAGCACGACCTTCTTCTGCAGGCAGACAAAAAAGGCAAGGTAACGGATATGGCGGTGGGCTTGGAAGGAGAATCAGAAAATTCTCTGGTTGGAATGGGTATGTTTTTGATGAAACGGGAACATCTGATTGAGGTTATCAAAACTTCGGTTGCCCATGATTTGCATCATTTTGAACGGGAATTTATGCTTCGTGGATTCCGTATGGGGGAACTGTCTGTTCATGTTGCGAGGTTTGACGGTGTTGTTCTGAGAAATGACAGTTTGCCGGTTTTCTTTAAAAATAATTTAAAGCTGACAGAGGAAAAGGTCAGAAAGGATATTTTCAGAAGCGACCGTCCCATTTACACTAAAGTAAGGGATGAAATTCCAAGCTTTTATGGAGAAGATTCTAAAGTGAACGACTGCATTATTGCAGACGGCTGCCGTATTGAGGGAAAAGTGGAAAATGCGGTGTTATTCCGTGATGTCAAGGTGGGGAAAGGCTCTGTGGTGAAAAACTGTGTCATTATGCAGGGAACCGAAATCGGAGAAAATTGCTATATTGACCGAGTGATTATGGATAAGGATGTAACGGTCCTTGACGGTGTGGAGCTGAAGGGTGCAAACACCTCGCCCATTGTGATCAAAAAAGGCGAAACGGTAGAATAACCGCTGTGTTTTGACTCTGATACGGCGGAGTGAAATTTTATGAGTCGGAAAGGCGAAAACAGAATGAAACTTTTATTTGTAGCAAGCGAAGGTGCGCCTTATGTAAAATCGGGTGGCTTGGGAGATGTGATTCAAGGGCTTCCCGTAGAGCTTTCCAGACGGAAGGATGTAGAGGTTACGGTGATTCTCCCCCTTTACCGTTCTATTAAATTTGGGTCGGATTTTCGGCTTGAGTATGTGACCTCCTTTGCCACTATGCTTGCATGGAGGCAGGTTTATACAGGTGTGTTTAAAGCGGTGTCAAAAAGCCGCAAGCTGACCTATTATTTTATTGATAACGAATATTATTTTAACCGTGACAAATTGTATGGTGATTATGATGACGGGGAACGGTATGCCTTCTTCTCCAAAGCGGTTTTGGAGGCATTGCAGCACTTAAACTATTACCCCGACATCATTCATTGTCATGATTGGCAGACGGCTTTGGTTCCTGTGTTTTTAAAAGCACATTATCAGTTTGGTGCTTATAGGAACATCAAAACCGTGTTTACCATTCATAATATTGAATATCAGGGGAAAATGCCTGATTCTTTCTGCAGTGAAATTTTAGGATTGGGTGACCCATGGCCAAGTGTTTTGCATTTCGGGGATTGTGTGAATCTGATGAAGGGTGCCATTGTGACGGCAGACAAGCTGACCACGGTATCAAAAACCTATTCTCATGAAATTTTACATGCCTATTTCAGTCATGGACTGGATGGAATATTAAGAGAAAATCAGTATAAACTTTGCGGAATCACAAACGGAATTGATACGGATGTGTATAATCCTAAAAAGGATAGTAAGTTATTTGTCAATTACAGTCCCACAGATTTGGAAGGCAAAGCGGCAAACAAACGGCATTTACAGGAGCGCCTTGGATTAGAGGTGCGGGATGATGTGCCCGTTGTAGCCTTGATTTCCCGTCTGGTAGCCCATAAAGGACTGGAGCTGGTGGAATTTATGGCAAATCAGCTGATGAGCATGGACTTGCAGTTTGTGGTCATCGGAACAGGCGAATCCCGTTTTGAAGAGTGCTTCCGTTTTATGGAGTATCAGTATCCGGGCAGAGTATCAGCCAATATTTTGTTTGATGCCGGCTTGGCAAGTCAGACTTATGCAGGAGCAGATTTGTTCCTGATGCCGTCCAAAAGCGAGCCTTGCGGACTGTCTCAGCTGATTGCCATGAGGTATGGTACCGTTCCTATTGTCAGAGAAACAGGAGGACTTTTTGATACCGTTCCGGCTCTCAATACAGAAACTCTTGAGGGTCGGGGTTTTACCTTTAAGCTGTTTAATGCTCATGATATGTTGGGTGCAGTTGAACGGGCTGTGGGATTTTATCACAACCCCGAGCAATGGAAAAAGCATATTAAAAATATTATGAAATATAATAGTGGATGGAAAAATCCTGCGGATGAATACTTAGGATTGTATCAGGAAATAGCATGTAATTAACATTATTTTTATTGATTTTACCGCGTCTTTTTTGCGGTGTTGGAAGGAGTAAAGCAAGATGAAATTAAAAAAACAGGAGATGACACAGCTATTGGAGGAAACATGCCTCAGAACCTTTGGCTGTGGTGTGAGTGAGGCAACAGAACAACAGGTGTACAAAACCCTTTGTATTACCGTAAGAGATATGCTGTCAGCACAAAGAAAAGCCTTTACGGACGAGGTAACTGCGAAAGAGAAAAAGCAGGTTTATTATATGTCCATGGAATTTCTGGTAGGGACATCGTTGAGAAATAATCTGTTCCATTTAGGCTTGGAAAAGGGATTTGCGGATGTGCTCAAGAGCTACGGGATTGACATTCAGAATCTGTATGATATGGAACCCGATGCAGGGTTGGGAAACGGTGGTTTGGGCCGTCTGGCTTCCTGCTATATGGATTCTATGACCACCCTCGGTATGCCTGCAACAGGATTTTCCATTCGATACGAATTTGGTATCTTCAAACAAGGTATTGTGGACGGCTGGCAGATGGAATTTCCGGATGACTGGCTTAATTTGGGCGGTGTGTGGCTGGTTCCCAGAACAGACAAATCCTATGAGGTGAAATTCGGCGGTCAGGTATCGGAATGGTTTGATGACGGAAAGCTTCGGGTAAGCCATCATGATTATCAGTCTGTGATTGCGGTTCCTTATGATATGTTTATTTCCGGCTATAATTCCAAGGCTGTGAATAAGCTGGTGCTGTGGAGTGCTCAATCTCCCAACCGTTTGGATATGAGTGCATTTTCACGCGGGGATTATGCCAAGGCGCTGGAGCAGGACACCATGGCGGAAGTCATTTCAAAGGTGTTATACCCTGCAGATGACCATATTGATGGGAAAAGATTGCGTTTGAAACAACAGTATTTATTGGTGTCAGCTTCCCTGCAAAGCATCATTGACCAGCATTTAAGTAAGTATGGTACTTTGGATACCCTTGCGGATAAGGTGGCAATTCATATCAACGATACTCACCCTGCCCTTTGTGTACCCGAATTAATGAGAATTTTGATTGACGAGCATGATTACAGTTGGGATGATGCTTGGGCCATTACCCAAAAAACCTTATCTTATACCAATCATACTGTCATGAGTGAAGCCTTGGAGCGTTGGAGCGAAAGTCTGTTTTCTGAACAGTTGCCCCGTATTTATTCTATTGTTTGTGAAATCAACCGCCGTTTGGTGAATGAATTGTTCCAACAGTATCCGGGAGATTATGGAAAAGTAAATTATATGGCGGCGATTGCAAACGGAGAAGTACGGATGGCAAATCTTTGTCTGGTGGCTTGTCATAAAATAAACGGTGTATCAAAGCTTCATAGCGATATTCTGAAGGAAAGTATTTTCCGTGATTATTATCAGTTAGACAATGACCGTTTCACTAATGTAACCAACGGAATTGCATACCGCCGTTGGCTGTGTCAGGCAAATCCTGAATTAACCTCGCTGCTAAAGGATTTAATCGGCGACGGATTTATGAAAAATTCCGCTCAACTGGAAAAATTACTGGAATTTAAAGATGATAAGGCGGTTGCACAGCAATTAAGAGAAATTAAGCATCAAAAAAAGGTGGCATTAAGCAATTATATTGCCAAGGCAAACGGCATTATGGTTGACCCCAATTCCTTGTTTGATGTGCAGATTAAACGGTTGCATGAATATAAGCGGCAGCTGTTGAACGTATTGCAGATTATTCATATGTATCGAAGAATCAAGGAAAACCCTAACTTAGATATTCCTCCCAGAACCTTTATTTTTGCGGCAAAGGCGTCTGCGGGGTATTTTATGGCTAAGCAGATTATCCGTCTGATTGTGGCGTTATCCAATGTGATTAACTCCGACCCTGCAGTTCGTGATAAAATTAAGGTTATCTTTATCGAAGATTACAAGGTATCCTTAGCTGAAATTATCATTCCTGCGGCTGAAATTTCCGAGCAGATTTCCATTGCCGGTAAAGAAGCTTCGGGTACGGGTAATATGAAACTGATGATTAACGGTGCGGTCACCATTGGAACACTGGACGGTGCCAATGTGGAAATTCATGAACAGGTAGGGGATGAAAATATGTTCCTGTTCGGTCTGCGTGCCAATGAGGTGGAGGAACTGTGGCGTAAAGGCTATGACCCCCTGTACTATTGCAGAAAAAATCCGGAGCTGAACGATATTATGAAGCTTCTTTCCTCCGATGCGTTGGGTGCCCGGTTTGACGATATCGTAAAATCCCTGCTGACCAATTCCTACGGTGTGGCAGACGGATATATGACATTAGCAGATTTTGAGGATTATGTCCGTGCTCAAAACGATGTGTCCAAAGCATATCAGGATCAAGACAGATTTACCAAAATGTCTTTGGTCAACATTGCAAAGGCGGGTATTTTCTCTGCCGACCGTGCGGTGAAGGAATATGCAGATAATATCTGGCACATGAAATGATTTTGATAAGGGTGGGCAATGTTGTCCGCCCTTTTTGACGGTAAGGTTGAGGAGTAAAAATGAGAATTTTATACGATAGCAAGCAAGCACAATTTAAAACACCCTTTGGTTGCCTGAGAGAGGACGAGAAATGCACCATCAGTCTGCTTATTCCCAAAAGCTGCGGTGCAAAGGAAGTTCGGCTTTGTTTAGAGGATGAAAAAGGCTTTTTGCTTCAGGTTCCTTTTGGAAGAATCGGGGAAGACGGGGAGTATGAACGGTTTGGCGGGACCTTCTCTCTGTTTCGGAGAGGGTTGTACTTTTACTATTTTGTGGTGGTACAGGAAGGAAACTCTTTCCGTCTGTTCCGTGAAGGATATGACCAAACCAATATGGAAGAAGGGGAGAGGTGGCAACTGACCTGCATCGATAAGGATTTTACAACTCTCAGTGATTATCAGGGGAGGGTTATGTATCAGATTTTCCCCGACAGATTTGCAAAATCGGGAAACTGTGACCTGACTGCAAAATTAACTCCCTTTACCCTTCATCAATCCCCAGAGGAAACACCTCATTTTGCTCCCGATGAACAGGGAATTGTGCAGAACAATGATTTTTACGGCGGAAATTTTCGGGGAATTACGGAAAAACTGGACTATCTTTGCAGTTTGGGTGTTTCTGTATTGTACTTAAATCCCATTTTCAAAGCCTATTCCAATCACCGTTATGATACGGCAGACTATAAATGCGTGGACCCAATGCTGGGAACGGAAGAGGAGTTCATTACCCTTTGCAATGAGGCGCATAAGAGGAATATGAAGGTGATTTTAGACGGCGTATTTTCTCATACAGGGTCGGACAGTGTGTATTTTGATGTGCACAACCGCTTTGGTCAGGGCGCCTTTCACAATCCCGATTCCCCTTATAAAGATTGGTTTCAGTTTACACAATATCCTCATCAATATGAAAGCTGGTGGGGGATTAAGACACTGCCTTGTGTTAATGAGGGAAACGAATCTTATTTGGATTTTATCATCCGTGACGAGGACAGTGTGATTGCTTATTGGATGAAACGGGGGGCGGACGGATTTCGTCTGGATGTGGCGGATGAATTGCCCGACGAATTTATACGACTGCTTCATAAAAAAGTGAAGGAGTTAAATCCTAACGGGTTGGTGATAGGTGAAGTATGGGAGGACGCCTCTAACAAGTGCAGTTATGGTGTGAGAAGAACCTATTTTACAGAACGAGAATTGGATTCTGTCATGAACTATCCTTTTCGGGACGGAATTTTAGAGTATCTTACAGGAAAATTGGACGGCTTGGCTGTTGCGCAAACCGTCATGACCGTTTGCGAAAACTATCCCCGTCCTGTGGTGGATTGTCTGATGAATAGCTTATCTACCCACGATACCCCTAGAATTTTAACCCTTTTGGGAGATTTCTTCCAAGGAAGCAAGGAGGAAAAAGCGGAACGGGTTTTATCTCCCGAGCAAAAGGAAATTGCACTAAAAAAAGAACGCCAGGCGGCGTCGATGCAGTTTTTCCTCCCGGGTATGCCCTGTATTTATTACGGGGACGAAGCAGGCATGGAGGGCTTTGAGGATCCCTTAAACCGCAGATGCTTCCCCTGGGGCAAGGAAGATAAGGAATTGATTGAATTTTACCGTCAGTTATCTTTGTTAAAGAAAACCCATTCCGAATTGCAAACAGGAGATACCGCCCTTGAGTTTGGAGATGCAGAAATATTCCATATCAGTCGGGGCAATCGGTTTCATGTGATTGTCAATCGGAACGGAGAGCCCTATTCGGTAAAAGGAACTTTACTGATCGGGCAAAATGCAGAGCAAGGAGATACGGTTACTGTTTTCGCAGGCGGATTTGCCTTGGTAGAAAAAGAAAAATCAGGGAATTAAAACTCCCTGATTTTTTTGTATCAATAGTTATTTTTAATTTTATAAGCGGTTACCGTATTTTTCATCAGCATTGCAATGGTCATAGGTCCAACGCCGCCCGGAACGGGAGTGATAGCGGAGGCAACTTCTTTTACTTCTTCAAAATCCACATCTCCTGACCATGTGCCGTCCTCCAAACGGTTCATCCCTACAAGTCGGATCGTAGCCATGT
>JAZURC010000176.1:0-4053 GCA_045606005.1 Clostridia bacterium | reverse complement strand
GGTTTTTTCCGAGAAAATCGCAACCTCGGTTAATAACCGCTGAGGGTCAGGCTCTGCTGCTGACAGTGCTTCTTCAATTTTCTGACGAAGGCGTTGCTCATACTGCACGGTTGCCTCGGGTTCACGGCGTTTGATTTCCCCAACCAATTCCTTTACCCCTGAAAGCTTTTCTTCCAGATCGGATTTCAGGCATTCCCCTTCTGTTTGACGCATCTTTAAAAATCCTTCCAGCATCTGTTTCAGACAAGAGGACAACAAATTCCATACCTTTTCCTCGTCCTCTTCCGATTCCTCCGAAACAAAAAGCTCAGGATTTCTTGCCGCTATACTCAAGGATACTTCTCCTGAAAGAGAAAAGGTTTCTTTTAATTTCGTCAATGCCGCGATATAGCTTTGGGCATATCCTTCGTTTAGCAAAACCTGTTTTCCGTCACCGTCCTTCCGCTCAATGCTGATAAACAAATCTGCTTTTCCCCGGTTTAAATATTGTTTTATCAGGTCACGAACCTTGTCCTCCAGATAGGAATAAAAACGAGGCAAGCGAACCGATAAATCCAGATACCGGTGATTGACGCTTTTCAGCTCCGTGCGGATACGAAACCCATCCGCCTCCTGTTCCCAACGGCTAAAGCCCGTCATACTTTTTATCATGGCAAACTTCTCCTATTCTAATGGTATATATACTATTGTACATCAAATGATTTCTTTTTGTCAATAAAATTTGCTTTTTTCGTTAAAATAATGTATAATAATAAGAGAATGGAGGCTAAAATTATGGCAATGGACGGAATTGCGGTGCGTTGTACCGCTTTTGAATTGAATCAGGCACTGGAAAATGCCAGAGTAGACAAGGTGTATCAACCCGAAATGGATGAAATTGTCATCGGATTTCGAACAGATCATGACAATGTACGCTTGGTATTAAGCGCCAGTGCAAACCATGCACGGGTTCATCTGACCACACAGAAAAAAGAAAATCCCATGCAAGCGCCTTTTTTCTGTATGCTGTTGCGAAAGCACTTGATTCCTTCCCGATTGATAAAGGTCCGTCAGCAGGAATTTGAACGGATTCTTATTTTTGAATTTGCCTGCACCACAGAACTGGGGGATCCTGTCAAAAAATACTTGATTTCAGAGCTGATGGGACGGCACAGCAACTTAATCTTTACGGAAGAAAACGGACGGATTATTGACAGTGTCAAGCATGTTGATATCAATGTCAGCAGTGTCAGACAGATTCTTCCCGGGTTGGAATACAAAGGCGCTCCTTCTCAAAACAAACAAAATCCTCTTCTTGCAAGCGAGGAGGAGATTGCAGATATCATACAACAAAATCCGGAGCAAAAACTGGAAAAAGTATTGTTACAAACCTATATGGGGCTCTCTCCTCTTGCCTGCCGTGAAATTGCGTTCCGTGCCACGGGAGATTGGGACGCGGATACCTCTCATGTACCGATTACTGCGATTGGTAAAATAGCAGACTTTTTTACAGAAATAAAAGAAAATCACTTTGTTCCTTCTCTGGTAATGGAAGGGGAAAAGAGCATTGAATTTTCTGCATTTGACCCTACCCAATACGGTCAAAACGTCATATACCCCGAAAGCTTCAGCCTTACACTGGAACAGTATTTTACCAACCGGGATGTGGACAGCCGCCAGCACCAGAGAGCTGCCGCAATGGAAAAGGTGATTTCCAACCTAATTGAACGGACGGCTAAAAAATGCAACATTTACCGCCAAACCATAAAGGATGCAGAAAAGAAGGAACTGCAAAAGCAATACGGGGATTTGATTATGGCAAACCTGTATCGGATTCAAACGGGTGATACTGTATTGGTGACGCAAAATTTTTATTCCGAGGAAGGAGAGGAAGTCCGTATTTCCTTAGACCCTCAAAAAGGAGCGGCACAGAACGCACAGCGGTATTACACCCGTTATACCAAGCAAAAAACTGCAGAGAAAATGGCGGAGGAGCAATTACAAACGGCGTTGGAAGAACTGGAATATCTGGAATCGGTCAAGCAGTTTTTAGAAACCGCCAAAACCCCCTCCGAGCTTTCTGATATTCGGGATGAGCTTCACGCACAAGGGTACTTATCCCACGGCTCCAAAGGGAAAAAGAAAAAGGGACAGAAAATACAACCGCGCATTTTCCTGTCCTCTGACGGATTCACCATTTATGTGGGGAAAAATAATATTCAGAATGACGCCATTACCTTTCAGTTGTCCCGAAGCCGTGACATTTGGCTTCACACCAAGAACATTCCCGGTTCTCATACTCTGATTGTACGGGGCGGAGCAGAAAAAATTCCCGACCGCACCTTGGAGGAGGCGGCAATGCTTTGCGCTTACCACTCCAAGGCAAAAAACGGAGTAAAAGTACCGGTAGATTATACGGAATGCAAATTTGTAAAAAAAATTCCGGGCGCAAAACCCGGAATGGTGATTTATGATCATTTCAGCACCGTTTATGTGACGCCGGACCCCAAGCTGGCAGAACAATTAGAACAACAATAACACGGAGCATTTTGCCTTGCGTTAGCTGATTTAGAGCAAATGGGAAAATTAGTGCAATTTCCCCATCTGCTCTTTTATTTTTGTTCCTCGTATGCGGCTCTGACCGCCTTTGCCAACTGGTCAGCACAAGAGGTGGGCCGCCCTCCGCAGGTATTTCCTGACAGTTTTTCTTCGATTTGTTCCACAGTCCAACCATCAATCAGCTTGGAAATGGCTTTTAAATTTCCGTTGCATCCGCCGTTAAACTGAACATCTGTTACAACATTACCTTCCAAACGAAAACTGATTTCTCTGGTACAAACACTGTTTGTCCGATAGGTGTAATTCATTATTAACATCTCCTTGTGCATTTTTCTCGCCGTCTATGGCAAAACACCCGAAACAAATTTGTTTCGGGTGTAAAAAACAATACTGATTATCTCTTTGAGTTTAAAGAGGATCGTTTTTAAGGTGATTTTTCTTTGATTATCTTTTTCTAATGTGCCTATATATGCCACTTTCGGGACTTATCTAAAATTATTTTAACTTTTCTTTTCCTATCGTGCCCCGACAAATTCACGACAACTCACGACAAATATGGTATAATAAATCAATCTTTAAAGACTGCTAAAACTTTCTTTTTTGCTATTCTTCCTTTGTTGGTTTTAAAGAATTGATTTGTTTGCCCCATAAAAATAATATTATCAAGTTTTACAAGTTGCTTGGCATAAAAATTATAAGGGTTATGACCTAAATTAACATCAACATAACTTAAAATGCTGTATCTTTTTCCCTCTGTAAAATCTTCTGAGAAATCTGTAATGGTTTCAATTTGATTTAGCATATATCTATACTGTTTCAAAAATCTTTTTCTTGTATATCTTATAGGAATTCTCTCAACTGCTCTGTCTGTCAATTCCCTAAAATCTTCATACTGATTTTTGGTGATTACTCTTATTTTATCTAATTTCATATTTTTATGTACTCCTTAAATTATTCTTATAAATACATTGTATAACAGATAAATATTTTTGCAAATTATAAAGGGTTTGTTGTTTTCTTGTGTAAATATATAGTATCACTCAATCTGAATACTTTTCAAAAGACACACAGCAAAAACACGCAACAAGAAAACAAATCTCTCAACAGATATAATTTAATATAGGTTGATAAATTGCCCTTATAGCCCTTTGTCTTTCCTACATAAGATATTCTGCTCGCTACAAAATGGGAAATAAGGAAAAATTACTTTCTTTTTTACACTCTGCAAGAGTGCTAACATATATAATTTTTTGGGACTTTTTTGTTCTATCTGCCAAATGGCACACTAAACAACAAAAAAGTCAAAGGGCAATTTTCTCGCAACAGATGAACCTCAGACAAGGCGCTTCCCTTGTCTGTTTTTTTATGTGATTTTCCAAAATCACATAAAAACCAGGTTCGGTTAGGTGTTAAACCTAAACGAACCTGAACATCAGAAAAAAATGAAATAAAAAGGAATAAAATGTATTTTAACAAGAAAAAAAGAATGAAATCAGGTTTCCTGATTTTATCAAG
>JAZURC010000175.1:0-4722 GCA_045606005.1 Clostridia bacterium | reverse complement strand
AGGTAAAAAAGATGAATCAATATATTACAGGAGCAGTCATCAAAGAACTGCGAGAAAAACATCATTTAACGCAGGCTGAGCTTGCTAACAAACTGAGAGTTTCTGATAAAACTGTTTCTAAATGGGAAACTGCAAGAGGATATCCTGATATTTCATTATTAGAACCTATTGCAAATGTCTTTGGAATTTCGATCGCAGAACTTTTTTCAGGAAATGCAATCCATAATGTAAATGTATCAGCCAATATGCTACGCTCAAAATTTTATGTTTGTCCTGCTTGCGGCAACATCGTTCACAGTATGGGAGAAGCTGTTATTCATTGTCATGGTGTATCACTTGCACCATGTCAGCCTGAAGAAAGTGATGAATATCACAAAATCTTCATCGAAAAAGCAGAAGATGATTATTATGTACGCATTGAACACGATATGACAAAACAGCATTACATTTCTTTTGTTGCAGCATTATCATCAGATAGAATTCAAATGGTTAAGTTATATCCTGAAGGAAATGCAGAAGCTAGATTTACCATCTGCGGTGTTAAAAAGATTTTATTTTATTGTAACAGAGATGGGTTGTTCTTTATAAATACCATGAAAAGCCTTGATGATAAAGATTGTTCCTACGATGATACAAAAGAGAGACGAGAATTAGAACAAACCGCAAAAATATTGTTCGGATAAATTACATTCAAAAAATGTCTTGAAAATTCAACTAATGTAATGAAACTATACATAATAAAAACTAATTATGAACTTGGGTTTGCAGCGGATAATACATATGATCCGAGCTAATATTGAAACAGAAGTAAGTCCAATAGTCGGAACAGAAAAACAATCTGAAGAACTGGTTCATTCCCTCCTTAAAGAATTTGAAGTTGACCCTCAAAAAATTTGGGAATCCAATATCTTTGGAAAATCACTCCACGAACTTGTGAACGAAGGGCTTCAAACAAAACTTTCAAGAATGCCTGATGATGCAAGAGGAAAATTGCAGGAAACCCTACAAAAGATAATAAACGAAGGAAATGGTGGATTAATCTGTATAATTTTATAACAATTATCCGTCGTAATTGCTGAGATTGTCAGAGCTTTATTATAAAGTCATAAAAAAACCTCCAAGATGATATATGCTAAAAATATCATTTTGGAGGTTTTGCAAAATCAGAGAAATCCCCAATCCTCATTTATCATTCCATATCACAAACTGATAGCTTTCTAAAATCTGAACATATTTGGCAAGACGTTCATACAAAGGATGTGCCTTCTTGCCAAATTTTTCTTCCACTTCTTTTCCCAAATCAATCAGGGTTTTTGTTCCGTCAATCCGTTGCCATAAAAAGCTGCCCAGTTCATCCAGATGAATATAGCTGATTTTTGGTTTTTTAAAGATTATTTGAGCAATTCGGTTCATAATTCCCTTGTTTTCAATAGCAAGGGTCACAATACCTGCCTCATTTGCCGACCATTCAAGACCCTTTGCACGACACGGGCGTCGTTCAAGATAATTTTCTGTTGATTGGTTCATCACTTATCTTCTTTTCTTCCAAAGGGAAAATTTCAATACGCTCAAAATAATCAGCCCAAACACCACCAAACTGCCAATATTGGAAACAGAAGCAGGAACGAATCCGGACAGATTGATTGCCTTATCAATGCCAAACACTGCAAACAATGCAAGCAGAATTCCTACTAAACCTTCACCGGCAATCATACCGGAGCAGAACAGAATACCATCATTTACAATCGTTTTCTTTTCTTCTTCCTTGCGTTTCATTTTATCTAATGCAAGACGAACCAAACCGCCTACCATAATACAGGCATTCAACTGTACAGGAAGATAAACACCGATTGCAAAAGGAAGAACGGGAATCCCAACAACTTCTGCTACGACAGCAATAAACACGCCAATAAACACCAGTCCCCAAGGGAGATTTCCTTCCATAACTCCTTCCACAATCATTTTCATCAAAGTTGCCTGAGGTGCTGCCAATTCTTCACTGCCAAATCCCCATGCACTATCCAACAGATACAAGGTTCCGCCGATTGCCAAGGCGGATGCTATGACACCGATTACTTCACCAATCTGTTGTTTTTTCGGAGTGGCACCCAGCAAGTAACCGGTCTTTAAATCCTGAGAAGTATCGCCGGAAATTGCTGACACGATACAAATAATCGACCCAATCGCAATGGCGCTTGCCATGCCAACTGCACCTGCACTTCCTGTCAGTTTCAGAATCAGGGTGGCAAGGAGCAAGGTTGCGATTGCCATACCGGAAACAGGGTTGTTACTGCTTCCAACCAACCCAACCATACGGGAGGAAACGGTCGCAAAGAAGAAACCAAAAACAACAACAATCACCGCACCCAATAAGGTTACAGGAATTGCAGGAATCAACCATACCAGTAAGGTCAGGATAACAATGGCAATCAATACAGTTGTCATACTTAAATCCTGAGCAGTACGCAAATGACTGCTTGACTTACTGCCTGCAACGCTCTTCATAGCGCCTGTAAAAGTGGTGATAATCAAAGGTAAGGATTTAATCAGACTGATAATCCCCCCTGCCGCCAGAGCACCGGCACCGATATATCTGATATAAGAACCCCAGATTGCACCTGCTCCACCTTCGGCAAACATTTGACCGATTGGAGCTGTACCGGGATAAAGTACAATTTCTGCACCAAACAGCACAATCAACGGAATTAGAACCAACCAGCTTAACACACCGCCGGCAAACATATAAGAAGAAATTCTGGGTCCGCAGATATAACCAACACTCATAACAGCGGGATAAATTTGTGTTCCGATTTCACCGGCAAAGCCCTTTACCGAAACGGATACTTCCCCCGCCACCAGTTTCAAACCGTCAATAATAAATTTGAACAGAGCGGCAAACCCCATCCCTGCAAACACAGTAGAAGCATTGGCCCCGCCCTTTTCTCCTGCCAAAAGCACCTCAGCACAGGCTGTTCCTTCCGGATATGGAAGAACACCATGTTCTTTCACAATCAACGCATTTCTCAAGGGAACCATGAAAAACACACCAAGCAGGCCGCCAAGAAGAGCGATCAGGGTAATTTCAATCATCCCCGGTTTGTCCATCACTCCGTCCTTTGCCCACAGGAACAATGCAGGAAGTGTAAAAATTGCACCTGCTGCTAAAGATTCGCCTGCAGAACCAATCGTCTGAACAATATTACTTTCCAAAATCGAGTTTTTCCTCATAATCACACGGATCACGCCCATTGCGATTACTGCGGCAGGAATAGATGCCGAAACGGTCATCCCTACTCTCAAACCCAGATATGCATTTGCTGCACCAAATACCACCGCCAGAATGATTCCCATAATAATCGATGTTACTGTAATCTCAGGGGTAATTTTTTCTGCCGGGATATAAGGCTTAAAATTATTTTTCTGTTCCATAAACCTTCTCCGTTTCCGCCGTATCGACACGGCATATTTTTTACCAGTTCATTATACCATAAGTCGACAAAAATTGCAACAAAAATAATGACTATAATAATTTTTCCAAAAGTCCCGTACAACCGCGAACAATATCATCATAGGTCACATCAAAATTTCCGGTGTACCATGGGTCTGCAATATCACCGCCCTCTGCAAAATCCAATAATTTGCAGACTTTATTATCCTTATCTTCCCCAATGATACGAAGAATATTTCTCACATTCATAGAATCCATGGCAATCAGGTAATCATATTCCTCGTAATCCTTTTTTGTCATCTGAACTGCATATTTCCCTGATACGGAAATTCCTACCTCTTCCAGTTTTTCCCGCGTCCCGTAATGAACAGGATTTCCAATTTCCTCACGGCTGGTGGCTGAAGATGCAATTTGGAACAAATTCTCTGTCCCTGCCTTTTTCACCATATCCTTTAACACAAATTCCGCCATGGGACTTCTGCAAATATTTCCATGGCAAACAAACATTATTTTTATCATCATTTCCTCCATAGAACTGTCTCTCTATATTCTGTATTAAGATTTTTCAATCATTCAAAGATTCCATATCATCAACACATTCTTCTGGTATTCTAATAATGTCATCAACACAACAATTCCGTCCCCTGTCCTACACACTAACCGTCACCTTGTGTTCTATGTCCCTTGTATGAATGGCTCAATTAGCCAATCCAACGTGTATAATTTTTTCAGTCTTATCAAATATAAAAATTAGCAACTGATCATGCCAATATCCTCCTCCTGTTTCATATATTAAAGTATCCTTTTCCACACTTAATCGTTGATTACCCAAAAGATTGATAACATCATCTTTTGTCATTGTCAAAAAATCATAACTTTTCAATAAGTCTTCAATCATTACATCCCTATTGTATGGATCATTTTCCCATATTTCTTGAGAAAATTTAATGGGAACATGATCTTTTATAATTCCATCAACAATTATAGTTTCGCCAATATATCTTCCGGCTAACATCATAAGTATAATTAACAAAAAGAAAATTAAAAAAACAATGATTCTTTTAAAGGCTTTTCTTTTCATACCTAATCAACCTCCTTAAAGTCAAGGACCGTTTGGGGAGGAAGGGGAGTTGCCTCCCTTCTCTCAAAAATCGTACCAAAAAATATACGTCCCCAAATGGCTTCCCAAATGGCTTAAGCAGGCAAAAATGTTTTCTCTTTCACATTGCTGGCAGATTGACAACCACTGATCATCAAAAAAGACAGAAATATAT
>JAZURC010000174.1:0-21474 GCA_045606005.1 Clostridia bacterium | reverse complement strand
CCGTTTCCGACCCCCGTGCAGGTATCTTAAAAGCACAGGTGGAAAAGCTGGCTCTGGGAACAGAGTTTGAACAGGAATATCGGTTATATGAACGGGTAGAAAAACTGGTTCCCGCAGTTTTGCGGCAGAAATACAGCCGTCACGCAGTCACCAATGTGGATTTCTATTCCGGTCTCCTTTATCGGATCCTGAACATCCCCGAAGAACTGTTTACGCCCATTTTTGCCATGGCTCGTATTGTGGGATGGTGTGCACACAGAATTGAAGAAGTGTATGCCAACGGCAAAATCATCCGTCCTGCATACAAAAATGTTTCTCCCAGACAGAAATATGTTCCCATTGACGAACGGTAAACAACTTCTATACATAGAAAAATCCCTCACAATGTGGGGGATTTTGTTTTCTCAACCCTGAGCAAAAATGGGAGGCTGTGGGGGGGAAGGGGGATTACACAATCCCCCTTCATAAAAAACCATTTCTTTTTCCAAGGGGACTTTGCACTCTTTTCACTTTATTCTTTATCACTTTTATAACTATCAATTAATTGAAATACAAAATGTTTTTGATTTTCCTTCAGGTTTCGTAATCTCTGAACGAATTTCGCTTCCTTATCACTCAAATCTGACATTTTCGGTTTTGTTACCATTTCTTTAATATCCGTCCTGCCTACTAAATAATCAAGAGATACATTAAAATAATCGGCAATCTTTATCAGAACATCAATATCCGGTTCCACATCATGATTTTCATATTTATTCACTGATTGCTGGCTCACCAAGATAACATCCGCAAGCTGTTGCTGACTGATTCCTTTTTCGTTTCTTAATGCTCTTAAATTCTTTATCATATGAATCTTTTACTTTCTATTTATTTTTAATTCATCAAGCAACTCTGCAATTTTAATCAATAATCTGTTTTCATCAGAAGAAAGATTTTGAACACCTTTCTTTAACTGCTCCAATGTTCCTTCGGAGGATAATTGAAATTCTCCCAATAAGATATTGTTTGGCGTTGTTTCTAGACTAATACTGATATTGATTAAACAATCCAGACTCATAGCCACCGTACCGGTTTCAATATGGGACATATGAACCGTTGATATTTCTGCCATTTCCGCTAACTGTGCTTGTGTTAATCCTTTTTTCAATCGTAAATTCTTCACGTTTTTGCCAATATTTTTCAAATCCATATTATATCACCCTTTTACATTCTCCTTTCATTATATCCTTTATAAAACAAGAAATAAATAAATTAAAAAGATACTATTGCTTTTTTAAGGATAGTGTGATATAATAATTACAGAAATTTTCTAAAATCTATTTTATTGGAGGAACATGATATGTCAAACGAACAGAAAAAATTGAAAACATGCAGTACTTGCCAAAAGGAAATTGCAAAAAATGCGAAGGTCTGTCCCCATTGCGGAGGAAAAGTGAAAAAACCATTCTATAAAAGAGTGTGGTTTATCGCATTGGCGGTTATCGTAGTCATTGGAATTATTTCCAATATAGGAAACGGAAACGAAACCACCACTTCTCAACAAGAACCAAAACAACAGGAACAAATCGAGTATATCAGCTATGATGTTTCGGAAATGATGAGTAATTTGGAAGAAAACGCAATGAAGGCAGAGAACAAGTATAATAAACAATATGTAGAAATTACCGGTACACTCGGCACTATTGACAGTAGTGGTTCCTACATTACCCTATTGCCATCAAACAACGATTTTGCTTTTATCGGAGTACAATGCTATATGAAATCCGAGGAGCAAAAGGCGAGGGTTATGGAACTGACCAAAGGCGATATTGTAACAGTAAAAGGAAAAATTACATCCGTTGGAGAAGTGTTTGGATATAGTTTGGATATAGACGAAATTAACTAAAAAGCAACCCCCTCTTTCGGACTTCCGAAAGAGGGGGGTTCTTATTGTATTTGATAACTTTGTACCACAGGTTCCTGAATGGGACGAAGAAGATCATAATAATCCCATAACAAAAACTTTACTGTATACGACTCATGTTGATTTAACTTCACAGGGACAGAAACCGTATATTCCGTGGCATTTGCAGGGAGAATTTCCTGTTTTGCACCTAGCATTCTCATTTCGCTGTCGTAAATCGCCAAAACTCCTACATAAGCATAAGAATTTTCACTAAGCTCCAACTGTCCTGTCAAGGTCTCCTCTTGATAGGATAATGCTTTTACGGAAACATCAACCGAATCATCATCCTTAAATACAATATTTTCTTTTTTAAACGCCGGATTTGATTCGTAAATTCTGATTGCTTCCCAATCTTCTTCTGTTCCTAAATAATAAACCGTTTCTATATTATCAGCCGTACTAAATGCACCAAAAATTAAGGTAACACTTTTCGGAATGGTGATTTCAGTCATACCTGTACAGCCGGCAAATGCTCCATTCTGAATATACTTCAATTCATTGGAGAAAGTTACCCTTTCCAAGTTCGTACAATTTTCAAATGCATAATCGCCAATTTCTGTTACACCGGGCAAATGAACGGAAGAAATTCCTGTGCCCGTAAAAGTATCTAAATCTATCTTCTTTACCCCTTCGGGTATTGCCAATTCTCCGGTTAGCTTTTTGCAATTCCAAAAACAAGCATCTCCGATAAATTCAAGATTTTTCGGAATGGTAATGCTTTCTAAGTCTGAACAATCATAAAATGCGTGAACCCCAAAGGATTTCACATTATCCTTTATTACAACTGTCCTTATATCACTGTTCGAAAACATATAGTCACCGATAGCGGTCAATTTTTCCGGTAAGGTTACTTTCCTTCCCGAAAATTGGTAAAACGCCTTTTCTCCGATTGTTTCAACAGAATCTGGCAGGATTACAGTGGGGATATAAGCCGCACCAAAAGCCTGTGCTCCTACAGAAACAAGGCTTTTCCTCGGAAATGTAATACTCTGGAGAAACATCCCATTGAAAGCATAATCATCTATGGAAGTAACCCCTTCTTCAATGACCACTTTGGTAATTTGGTTGTGATAACTTGCCCATGGTCTTCTTGTTGCGGTACATCCATCCATTTCTCCGGTTCCGCTAATGGTCAGCACCCCTTGGTCATCAAACTTCCAGGTGAGATTTTCCCCACAGGTACCGTTTGCAATTGTTTCCGCACCGACAGGGCAAACAGATAACGACAAAAGGAACACCATCATACAAAGCAACAACATTTTTTTCATTTTCTTTTACCCCTTTCCTTTTTGGAATTATTTTCAACTTTATTATAACACAGACAACAGAGTTTGTCAATGAAAAACACCCTTCCTATCCATTTGGACAAGAAGGGTGTTGCACATTTCAATTCTTATTTTATCAATAAGGATTCCCCTGTCATAGATGCTGGTTTTTCCAGACCCATTAAGTCAAGCATTGTGGGAGCAATGTCGGCAAGTCTTCCTTCTCTTAACTTTGCACCCTCCTGATTGAGAAGTAAGGGCACAGGATTGGTGGTATGGGCGGTGAAAGGTCCGCCTGTGGTATCGTCCACCATGCAATCTGCGTTTCCGTGGTCTGCGGTAATAATGGCAATCCCGTTGACCTTTTCAATTTCGTCCATTACTTTTCCAACGCAAGTGTCAACCGCTTCCACTGCCGCAACTGCCGCTTCGAATACCCCCGTATGACCGACCATATCGCAGTTTGCAAAGTTTAAGATAATCACATCCAGCTCTCCGCCTCTGATTTGCTCACATACCTTTTCGGTCACTTCATAAGCACTCATTTCAGGCTGTAAATCATAGGTGGCAACCTTAGGGGAGTTAACCAAGATTCTGCTTTCTCCCTCATAGGTTTTCTCTACACCGCCGTTAAAGAAGAAGGTAACATGGGCATATTTTTCCGTTTCTGCAATACGGAGCTGTTTTAATCCTTTTTTGCTGATATATTCCCCAAAAGTATCTTCTAAACTTTCAGGCTTGTACGCAACAGATACATTGGGCATTGCCGCATCATATTGGGTCATGCATACATATTGAACAGGGAAATAGTCCCGTTGAAAACCGTCAAAATCAGGGTCAACAAAGGTTCTGGTGATTTCTCTTGCACGGTCAGGACGGAAGTTAAAGAAAATCATGGAATCATTTTCTTTGACACCTTCAAAGCCTTCTACTACCGCAGGAACTACAAACTCATCGGTTACTTCTTCCTTGTAGGAATTAGCAACTGCACAAACGGGGCATGGAACAGAAATTCCTTCCGCTTTTACCATGGCATTGTATGCTTTTTCCACACGCTCCCAACGGTTGTCGCGGTCCATTGCATAGTAACGACCCATAACGGTTGCAACCTTTCCTGCTCCGATTTCTTCTAATTTATTCTGTAATTCCTGTACAAAATCTTTACCACTCTGGGGGGGTACATCTCTGCCGTCCAAGAAGCAATGCACCCAAACATCCTTCACACCCATCTTCTTTGCCATTTCAATTAAAGCATACAGGTGGGTGTTGTGGCTATGCACACCGCCGTCGGACAACAGTCCCAAAAGATGCAACGCCGTTCCGTTATCAACGCAATTCTGCATTGCACTTTTTAATTCAGGATTTTCAAACAATTCTCCGTCCTGAATGGATTTGGTAATACGGGTCAATTCCTGATATACAATTCTTCCCGCACCGATATTGGTGTGACCCACTTCCGAATTTCCCATTTGACCTTCAGGCAGACCAACATCCATACCGCTTGCCGCAATCTGGGTATGTGGGTATTTTTCAAACAAAGCATCTAAATTCGGGGTTTTGGCAGAATGAATGGCGTTGCCTTGTTCTGCATTGTTGATTCCAAAACCGTCCAGAATGATTAAACTCATCAACTGTTTCATTACAGTTCCTCCAATCTCTCAAAAAAGCGGGCACAACACTGCACCCGCTTTTTTTCATTTTATAAACAGGGGTTGTTAAGGGGGCAAAGCCACCTTAAACAGACAATCACGGACGAGACGGACATGTGCCGACGAGTCCGTTCCTTACGGATTTGCGAGTGTGGGACACACCGTGTCCTGCGCGAGGTGCGAACGACCAAATCCGCAAAGGTCGCTGAAAAAACTTTTCAGCGAAACGGTTTATTTCGCACTCTTAACAATAGTAGCAAAATCGTTGGGCTTTAATGCAGCTCCCCCAATCAGACCACCGTCGATATTGGGCATAGCCAGAAGCGCTTCGGCGTTCCCTGCATTCATGCTGCCGCCGTACTGAATGATAATGGCTTCTGCAGTTGCACTGTCATACAGTTCACCAATGGTTTCACGGATAATACCGCAAACCTCGTCAGCCTGTTCGTTGGTAGCGGTTTTGCCCGTACCGATTGCCCAAACAGGTTCATAAGCAATAATGGCTTTCTTTGCCTGATCTGCACTTACACCGCCAAATGCAATTTTCACCTGCATACGAATCAGGTCAGCAGTAATACCCTGTTCTCTCTGCTCTAATGTTTCACCAACGCAGATAATGGGAGTTAAGTTTGCTTCAAAAGCAGTCAGAACCTTTTTGTTTACCGTTTCATCGGTTTCTGCAAAGTATTGTCTGCGTTCGGAGTGACCGATAATGACATAGGAAACGCCCAAATCATTCAGCATATCTGCTGCGATTTCACCGGTGTATGCACCCTTTGCTTCAAAATGAAGATTTTGTGCACCAACCTTGACAAAGCTTCCTTCAGCCGCACCCATTGCCGCATCAACAGCCACAAAGGGAGGGCAAACGATAACATCAACATTTTCAGGCTTTGTTCCGATTGCTTCAATGACTTCTTTTACCAGTACTTTTGCCTCGGAAGGAGTTTTGTTCATCTTCCAGTTTCCGGCAATTACATATTTTCTGCTCATTTTACTCATATCCTCTCGTATCTATTATTTATTGTTCAGTATATCAATACCGGGCAGAACCTTGCCTTCCAAGAATTCCAAAGATGCACCGCCGCCGGTAGAAATGTGAGACATCTTATCTCCTAAGCCTGCCTGATTAACTGCTGCAACACTGTCGCCTCCGCCGATAATGGTGGTCGCATCAATGTCAGCTAAAATCTTGGCAATGGCATTGGTTCCTTTTGCAAAGTTGGACATTTCAAACACGCCCATAGGTCCGTTCCATACAACCGTCTTTGCATCACGCAGAGCATCGGAATACAGCTTAATGGTTTCTTCCCCAATATCCAAGCCTTCCCAGCCGGGTTCAATGCCGCCGTTGGGAACGGTTTTAAATTCTGCATCGTTGGAAAATTCCTTTGCAACAACTGTGTCAACAGGCAATAACAGTTTGATTCCTTTTGCCTTTGCCTTTTCCAGCATTTCGTTTGCATAATCAATATAATCTTCTTCCAGCAGGGAATTCCCTACTTCAAAACCTTGTGCCTTCATAAAGGTATAAGCCATACCGCCACCGATAATCAGGGTGTCTACCTTTTCCAACAGGTTGTTGATCACAGAAATCTTACTGGAAACCTTTGAACCGCCTAAAATAGCAACCAAAGGACGAACGGGATTGTTTACCGCATCCCCTAAAAACTTGATTTCTTTTTCAATCAGGTAACCGCAAACTGCTTCCCCTTCGATAAATTCTGCAACACCAACGGTGGAGCAGTGTGCACGGTGAGCAGTACCGAATGCATCGTTTACAAACACATCCGCTAACGATGCCAGTTCCTTACTGAAGGTTTCTACATTCTTGGTTTCTTCTGCTCTGTATCTGGTGTTTTCCAAAAGTACTACGTCGCCATCCTTCATAGCGGCAACTGCAGCCTTTGCATTTTCACCAACTACAGTAGCATCTGCTGCAAAAATAACTTCCTTGCCCAGCTTTTCGGACAGTCTTTTTGCAACGGGAGCCAGAGAGAATTTGGGAATTGCTTCTCCCTTTGGTTTTCCTAAGTGAGAACACAGAATTACCTTTGCACCCTGTTCCATCAGATAATTGATGGTAGGCAAAGCACCTACAATACGGGTTTCATCAGTAATGTTCAAGTCGTCATCCAGGGGAACATTGAAGTCACAGCGAACCAGAACTTTTTTGCCGGCTACTGCGATATCTTCGATTGATTTTTTGTTGTACATAGCATTCACCTCTATAAAAAATTTGTTAAAAAAATCTCAATACATCTATTTTACCCTATTTTAGAAAAAATTTCAAGTGTTTTTTCTTATTTTATCCAATCATTTGTAATTTCGGGATTTATCACAAAAACAGCGGATAATCCGGGTCCTGCATGAGCACCTATCACAACACCGATTTCAAAGGTTTCATAGTCCGTGATACCCGTAGCACTTCCTAGCTTCTTTGCAAGAAATTCCACCTTGCCCGGTACTGTACCGTGACCAATATACACCTGTTCCAAGGGAGTCGCTCCAATGTTTTGGGAGATCAACTCAACGATACGACCCATTGCTTTTTTCTCACCACGGACATTTTCCACCTGCACCACCAGTCCGTCCTTCAAGGTCAGAATGGGTTTTAAATCCAGCATGGTGCCAATGGCTGCCTTTGCCGCACTGATTCTGCCGCCCTTTTTCAGATATTCCAAAGAATCAACCGTAAAATATACATCAAAATGTAATTGAATATAACGGATTCTGTCCAGAATTTCCTGTTTGGAGGCTCCCGCCTTTGCCAACTTTGCCGCCTCAATCACCTGCAGTCCCGCCGCAAAGCTCAATGCTTGAGAATCCACGACAGTCACATCAACCTCGGGGGCTTCTTCCTTCATCAGCTCTGCCGCAATTTTTGCCGCCTGATGAGTTCCGCTGGCAACAGAGGCAATGGTAATGGCAATGATGGCGTCATACCCTTCCTCCTTCGCCTTTTTGTACTGCTCCAAAAACATCTCGGGCCCTGCCAAAGCGGTTTTTGGAGTGTTTTTACAGGTTTCCAGCTTTGCATAAAATTCTGCAGCTGTTATGGAAATCCGATCAAGATACAGCTCGCCGTCAATATCTATGGTTAAGGGAGCAAAGGAAATGTTCAACTCCTCCTCATACTGACGAGGTACATCACAACTGCTGTCGCAAATAATTTTAATGTTACTCATACTGTTAACTCCATTCATATTTTGTTAATTTTCCTTGTTGTTGCAAGTGGGAAAATCCGTGCTGACGCATGACTTCATATACCATAATTGCCGCTGAATTGGATAAATTCAGGGACCTTGCATCGTCCACCATAGGAATCCGCACGCACCACGGCTGATTTTTTACTAAAATTGCCTCATCAATTCCTGCGGTTTCTTTTCCGAATACCAAATACACATCCTCGGGATACTCTACATCACAGTAGGTTTGCGGTGCTTTGGTGGTGGCATAATAAAATACGCCGTCAGGATGCTGTTCAAAAAAATCCTGTGTGCTTTCGTAATAAGTAATATCCAGCAGGTGCCAGTAATCAAGCCCCGCTCTTTTTAACTTTTTATCATCTATCTGAAATCCCATGGGTCCTACCAGATGCAAGGAAGCTCCCGTTGCCGCACAGGTTCTGGCAATATTTCCTGTATTCTGAGGGATTTCAGGCTCTAACAAAACAATATGTATTCCCATCGATTATATCCTTTTCTTTAAAATCACCGCGTCCCTGGGACACAGCTCCTGACAACAATAACAGCGGATACACTTCCGCTTGTTCAGGGAAGGGTAGTTTCCCTTTTTCGTCAATGCATCTACCGGACACACGGTTTTACAGTGCATACACCCCACGCATTTTGTATGGTCATATTTTGGATAGGGCAATAAAATTTTATTTGCCAGCTTCATCAGCCATTTGGGTAAATGGTCGTCAAAGGTGATGGACTTGGTATCGGGAAATTGAAAATCCGTTATCAAAAACTGTTCAATGTCATCCCCGCACAAATACTCCTCTACACTCTCGGGACAAAGCCCTCTCTTTACCGCCAATGCAAGAGGAAGCACATCCCCCAATTTTGCACCAATGAGTTTCATTGCCGCCAAGTCGCAAAGGTAGGGGCTTTTACTGCCAATCATGACCCCTATAGCGCGAGGCGTTCCATTGGACGGACCGTCCCCCTCCATGCCTGTCACACCATCAATCATGGTAAGAACAGGAGAGGCAAATTCGCACAAATCCACCAACATATTACAAAACACTTCTTTTTCTTTGTAATGAAGATGATATTCGGCTTTTGTGAGGCCGCCAATCAGACCAAACAGATTTTTCACGCCGCCCGTATAATAGGTCATGCCGTGGCTTTTCAGTTTGGCAAGGTTAATCACCTTATCGCAGTCAACAAACGGCTTCATCACCGCAAAGCTTTTGCCGGTCTGACCTTGAGGATAAGGAACATCTGTCGTCGTTGTATCAAAATTCAACTCTGCCCCCGATTCCTCTGCCGCTTTGTCCATGCCGCATACATGATACAAGTTTTTTAGTAACGCACTTTGAAAAGGTCCTCCCGGACTGTCTGCAATGACGGGATGCCCTCCTGCTTTTATGACCCGTTTTGCCACCTCTGCCACAAGGGCGGGGTGGGTGGTAGTTGCAGAAGAAACCGCTTTTGCCGCCAAAAGGTTGGGTTTAATCAACACCTTATCCCCCGGACTGACAAAAGACTCCATTCCGCCTAATGCATCTAAAATTCCTTCTACCGCAAGGCTGACCTCATCGGGATTGTAACTGTGACAAGCCTTTATACAAACCATGGCGTCTCCTTAAATATGTTTTTTTACAAAATGCTCCATCCGATTCAAGGCTTCGTTTATCTTATCTATAGAATAAGCATAAGAACAACGGATAAAGCCTTCCCCGCTTTGCCCAAAGGCATCTCCGGGGACTACCGCAATCTTCTGATCCTCTAACAATTTATTACAAAACTCATTGGAGGTCATGCCTGTTCTCTGAATGCTTGGGAAAATATAAAAAGCACCCAAGGGCTCAAAGCATTCCAAGCCCATATCCCGAACGCCTTCTAAAATCACACGGCGGCGGTAATTGTATTCACTTTTCATCATCTGAATGTCGTTGTCGCCGTTACGCAGTGCTTCGGCTGCTGCGTGCTGACTGGTGGTAGGAGCAGACATAATGGCATATTGATGCACCTTGGTCATTGCCGCTATCACCGCTTCATCACCGCAGGCATACCCAAGTCGCCAGCCCGTCATGGCATACGCCTTTGAAAAACCGCTGACCAGCACCGTTCTTTCATACATTCCGTCAATGGATGCAATGGAAACATGCTGTTTCCCGTAAGTAAGCTCGGCATAAATTTCATCTGAAAGCACCACAATATCGGTTCCCCGAAGAACCTCTGCAATCTTTTCCAAATCCTCCCGTTCCATGACCGCCCCTGTGGGGTTGTTGGGAAAGGGCAGGACTAACATTTTCGTACGGGATGTAATGGCAGCTTTCAACTGTTGGGGCGTCAATCTGAACTGGTCCTCCGCCTTTGTTACAATCGGCACAGGGGTTCCTCCCGCCAGCGTCACAATAGGAGAATAGCAAACAAAGCAAGGCTCAGGAATCAGCACCTCATCCCCCGGCTCAATCACCGCTCTGACGCACAGGTCGATTGCCTCGCTGCCTCCTACCGTCACCACCGTCTGGGTTTTAGGATTATAGGAAAGAGAAAACCGACGGTTTAAATAGTTGCAAATTTCCTGTCTTAAATTCATAAATCCTGCATTGGAGGTATAGTAAGTATGCCCCCGTTCCAGGGAAAAAATACCTGCCTGACGGATATGCCAGGGGGTTACAAAATCAGGCTCGCCCACTCCTAATGAAATGGCGTCCTTCATTTCTGCCACAATATCAAAAAACTTTCGGATCCCCGAAGGCTGCAAATCCGTTACCTTCTTGGAAACCATAGCCTCCATAGAAAAATTGCTCATAGGGTAATCACTCTTCTTTCATCCTTGTGCTCCGCTCCGAACACAACCCCTTCCTGTTTATACTTTCTCAGTACAAAGTGGGTTGCGGTACTGATGACCTCGTCCATAGGTGCCAGACAGTTGGAAACAAACAGCGCAACCTCCTTCATGGTCATTCCTTCTACAATTACCATAAGGTCAAATCCGCCCGACATCAGATAGGTAGAGCGAACCTCCGGATACTGCATCACCCGTTTTGCCACCTTATCAAAGCCCTCGCCCATTTGAGGAGTCACGCGCAATTCAATCAATGCCGATACCTGCTCATAATCTGTTTTTTCCCAATCAATCACGGTTTTACGGCACACAATGGTTCCGTTTTGTTCAAATTCTTTGATGATCGCTTCTACTTCTTCCGTCTTCATATCTACCATAACCGCCAGCTGATCCGCCTCTATTTTTGCATCACGTTCCAGCAGTCTTAAAATTTGCTCATTTTTTTCCATAACAGGAACCACCTTCCTTACATAAAATTTAGACTGTCTTATTAAAATTATATTAAAAACACTGTTTTTTGTCAAGTAAAAATTGACTTTTTCCAAAAAAGGTGGTAAAATAGGAAAAAAGATTATTGTCGGCTTGCAAAGTCTTATTTTTTGCGGGCAGAAAGGAATTTTTCATGATGAAAATTTTCAACACTCTCACAGGACAAAAAGAAGAGTTTGTCCCCATAATACCGGGAAAGGCAAGCATCTACGCCTGCGGTCCCACCGTTTATGACTATTTCCATATCGGAAACGCCCGTCCCTTTATTATTTTTGACACTCTCCGCAGATACTTGGAATACAAGGGCTTTGAGGTGACCTTTGTTCAGAATTTTACGGATATTGACGATAAAATGATTCAGCGTGCCAATCGGGAAGGAATTACGGTGGCAGAGCTTGGGGAACGGTTTATCGGGGAATATAAAAAGGATGCGGAAGGATTAGGAATCCGTCCGGCCTCCGTTCACCCCAGAGCAACCGAGCATATCAGTCAGATTATTACCATGATTGAAACTCTCATTGAAAAAGGGTTTGCTTATGAAGTGGACGGAGATGTTTATTTCCGCACGAAAGAATTTAAAGAATACGGAAAACTGTCTCACCAACCCTTAGAAGATTTGGAGGCAGGTGCCAGAATCAGCGTTGACGAACGAAAAGAGGACGCCATGGATTTTGCCGTATGGAAAAAACAAAAAGAAGGGGAACCTGCATGGGAAAGCCCCTGGGGATTGGGACGACCGGGCTGGCACATTGAATGTTCTGTTATGGCAAATGAATATTTAGGAAAAACCATTGATATTCACTGCGGCGGACGGGACTTGATTTTCCCTCACCATGAAAACGAAATTGCCCAGAGCGAATGTTGTAACGGCGTTCCCTTTGCCCGTTACTGGATGCACAACGGATATATTAACATTGATAATAAAAAGATGTCAAAATCCTTGGGGAACTTCTTTACTGTACGGGATATAACAAAGGAATTTGACTATCCTGTGATGCGGATGTTTATGTTAAGCGCTCATTACAGAAGCCCCATTAATTTCAGCAAGGATTTGATGACTCAGGCAAAATCCTCTTTGGAACGGATTCAGACCTGTATTGAAACACTGCAATTTGTATTAAAGGGCGAAAACCCGGCACTGACCGATGCAGAAAAAGCATTGATGGATACCGATTATGTGAGCCGTTTTGACGCTGCTATGGACGACGATTTAAACACGGCAGATGCCATTTCTGTGGTGTTTGATATGGTAAGAGATGTGAATACCGTAATCAATGACGGTTTGCCCCATTCTCACATGGCAGCACAGCATTTCTTAGATTTATTTGCCCGTTTCTCAGGCGTGTTAGGGTTGTTTGAACAAAAGGCAGAAAAGAATCTGGATGAAGAAATTACGGCACTGATTGAACAAAGACAGGAAGCCAGAAAAGCAAAGAATTTTGCAGAAGCGGACAGAATCCGTGATTTATTAAAGGAACAGGGAATTCTTTTAGAGGATACACCGCAGGGGGTCAAATGGAAACGGATGTAACAAAAAAACCAACGGAATATTCCTCTCTTGCCCTTGCCTATTTAGGTGATGCCGTCTATGAGCTTTATGTTCGCAATCATCTTCTGGCGAAGGGAAATTTTTCGGTAAACGAGCTTCATAAGGCGGCAGTTCATTATGTACAGGCAAAGGCTCAGAGTGATGCCATTACTGCATTGGAGCAGGAGTTAACCGAAGAAGAAATGCGAGTCTATAAACGGGGCAGAAATGCAAAACCTGCTACCTTGCCAAAGCACGCAAATGTGGGAGATTACCACCGTGCTACAGGATTGGAAGCCCTGATAGGGTACCTGTATCTGGAAGGCAACACCCCCCGCCTGACTCAACTGTTTGAAAAAGTCATTGCTCTATTGGAAAAATAGTAAATAAACCCGACTTCGTTTCAGAAGTCGTGCTTTTTTATTCTATTATCTCGCTTATTTTACTGTACAATCCGCCTGAAAAAGCGTCCCGCACTTCCTCGGTTCCTAATATTTCCCAACCGCCGCCCTGTTTTTTTACAGTGATGGGGAGCATCATTTCCGTCATCTCGTCACATTCCGATGCCAGTTCCTCTAATGCGGTAAAAATTCGCTCAGGCAATGCTTCCAGCTCCGTTCCCTCAGAAAACAAAACGTCAAATGAAAGGGTCGAAGTGTTTCGAGTCAATTCTTCTTTTAAATTACTGTAATCCGAGGTTTTCAGCTTGGTTTCCACAATAACAGTATTATCATTTTTCTTTTCAGAGGATACAATTTTTCCTTTCAGCTTGCCAAACAAAATACCTGCCATGCGGTCAATTTGTTCCTGAGAACAATAGGTCACAAAAGGCGCCTGATTCAGTCCCATTATGCGAAGAATATAGTCTGAATCGCCCTCCTGAAAGCGAATAACCGCCTCCTTGACTGCGGTTTCTGCTAAGGCTTTGCTGCTTTCATTTCCCTTTCGGTCACTACACGCTGTCATACAAAGAAGTCCAAGAATCAAAATCACAACCGTGAAAAAGAACCGTTTCATGGATGTCCTCCTGTTTGTTTTTCTATATTGTACCAAAAAACTGTTTTTTTGTCAACAAAAATTGGTTTTCCATAATTGACGGTACCAAAAAAACATGATATAATAATGTATTATATCGTTACAAAAAAGAGGCAAAAAGATGAAACTTGGATTAACATTGGAAGGCGGTGCAAGCCGAACCTTCTTTTCTGTGGGCGTAATGGATGTCCTGCTACAAGAAAATATTATGGCAGATGTGGTCATCGGTGCATCTGCAGGAATTGCCAATGGTGTCAGTTATGTGTCCCGTCAGAAGGGTCGGAGTCTGGAATTGGGGCTTCGGTACTATTCCGATAAACGGTACATGGGGTGGCATCATTTGCTCAATCCGAAAAACAGAAGCTATTATAACATTCCCTTTGTCTTTGATCAATTACCCAATCAATATCTCCCCTTTGATTATCAGGCTTTCAAGGAATTTAAAGGTGAGGTGCTGGCGGCAGTAACCAACATCAAAACCGCCCAAACCGAATATCTGCCCGTAACAGGAGAGGATTCCACATGGAAAACCTTAGTGGCAAGCTGTTCCCTTCCTCTGATGTTTCCCATTGTGAAGCTGGACGGGGAGAAATATATGGACGGGGGCATTTCCAACCCCATTCCTGTAGATGAAGCCATACGGCGGGGATGCGATAAAAATATTGTGATTATCACCCGTGAACGAAGCTATCACAAGGAAAAGGAACAAGGAGCAGGGTTGGCAGGCGCTTTACTGTATCAGTATCCCAAATTCCGAAAATTACTTTCAAGACGGGCAGAGGAATATAACATTGCCCACCAAAAAATATTGGAAATGGAACAACGGGGAGAAATTTTCCTCATCGCTCCCGAAAACACCGATGGATGGACCCGAACGGAACGGGAGCCTGAAAAATTACAGGAAATGTATGACTGCGGTGTAACACAGATGCAAAACCATCTGGAAAAATTAAAAATCTACTTACAAGGAGAAAACCAATGAAAAAAGACAGTATTGTTACCTTATTAAAAGGAATGTGGATTGGCGGAACCATGACGGTGCCCGGTATCAGCGGCGGCTCTATGGCAATGATTTTAGGGATTTATGACCGTCTGATTTCAGCTGTCAACAATGCCATAAAGTTTAAAAAAGAAAGTATTTTATTTTTAATTCAATTTTTAATCGGTGCAGCAGCAGGTCTGGTCCTGTTTTCCAAAGCAGTTCCCTATCTGTTGACTCAATTTCCCTTTCCCATGCACTTTTTCTTTATTGGCTGTGTGGCAGGAGGGATTCCTATGATTTTCCGTGCTGCTAAAGTGACCAAATTCTCATGGAAAATCGTTGTGTATTTACTGCTTGGTATTTTACTGGTTACTTTAATTGCCATGATTCCCAAAGGGTTATTTGTATCAAAATCCGGTTTTCTGGGAATTTTACTGCAGTTGGCAGGGGGCATTATTATTGCTGCTGCTCTGGTGTTGCCCGGCATCAGCGTGTCCCATATGCTTTATATGTTAGGATTGTATGAAACGGTAACGGAGGCTGTGGGAAATCTGGACATCTTATCCGTTCTGCCTTTGGGAATCGGTGTTGTTGCAGGAATTTTGCTGACCGCAAAGGTCATGGAAAAAGCCATGAAAAAAGCTCCTCAGTTTACTTATTTGGTGGTACTGGGCTTTTTGTTCGGCTCGGTTCCCGAGCTGTTTCCCGTTGGTGTTTCTGCTACTCTTTTTACGATTGTTGTCAGCTTGCTTATGGCGGTAGCAGGATTTTTCTTTGTGTATCTGATTACAAAAAAAGAGGAAACTATTATGGAATAAAAATGAAAAAAAGAAGGTGAAACAATGGAGCAATTTACCGTAACCGGCATGAGCTGTGCAGCATGCAGCGCAAGGGTGGAGCAGGCGGTATTAAAGGTAAAGGGGGTATCCTCCTGCTCTGTCAATCTTCTGACCAATTCCATGGTAACAGAAGGAACCGCACCTGAAGAAGCCATTATTTCTGCCGTAGAACAGGCAGGATACGGTGCCTTTAAAAAAGGAACGGAACAGAAAAGCAAGTCAACCGATTCGGGAGAGAAAGCAATACGGCTTCGTTTGATTACCTCTGTTCTGCTTTTGATACCTTTAATGTACCTTTCCATGGGACATACCATGTGGGATTGGTATCTGCCAAAACAGATTGCAAATAATCATGTGGCAATCGGTCTTTTACAGTTTATTTTTTCTGCATGTATTCTGATCATCAATCAGAAATTTTTTATCAGCGGCTTTAAAGGACTTTTTCATAAAGCACCCAATATGGACACTTTGGTCGCCATAGGCTCGGGAGCCTCCTTTTTATACAGCACGGCTTGTTTGTTTGCCATGACAGATGCTCAGATGAAGGGTGATTCTTCCACTGTCATGCATTATATGCATGAATTTTATTTTGAATCTGCCGCGATGATTCTGGCTTTGATTACAGTAGGAAAAATGCTGGAGGCCCGTTCCAAAGGAAAAACCACGGATGCGCTCAAAAGCTTAATGGAGCTTGCTCCAAGCAAAGCCACCATTATCATGGACGGAAAAGAAGTGTCTGTTCCCGTGGAGCAAGTCAAAAAAGGAACGGTTTTCCTTGTTCGACCGGGTGAAAATATTCCGGTGGACGGCGTTGTTTTGGAAGGAATGAGTGCCGTTAACGAAAGTGTTCTGACGGGAGAAAGCATTCCCGTAGATAAAACGGTTGGGGACACGGTATCTGCCGCAACCATAAACCAATCAGGCTTTTTGAAATGCGAAGCAACCAAGGTGGGAGAAGATACCACTCTATCCCAAATTATTCGCATGGTGACGGATGCAGCCGCCACAAAAGCACCCATTGCAAAGGCGGCAGACAAGGTATCAGGCGTGTTTGTGCCGGTGGTCATGGTCATTGCTCTTATTGCTATGGTTGCATGGTTAATCGCAGGTGAATCCATAGGGTTTTCTCTGGCGCGGGGGATTTCCGTTCTGGTCATCAGTTGTCCCTGTGCATTGGGTCTTGCCACCCCTGTTGCCATTATGGTAGGAAGCGGTGTGGGTGCGAAAAAGGGGATTTTATTCAAAACCGCCCTTTCTTTGGAGGAAACAGGGAAAACAAAGATTGTAGCACTGGACAAAACAGGCACCATCACCCAGGGAAAGCCGGAAGTAACAGACATAATTCCCGCCCCTTTCGTAACAGAACAACAACTGTTTGAAACGGCTCTTTCTTTGGAACAAAAAAGCGAGCATCCCCTCGCAAAAGCCATTATGCAAAAGGGCAAAGGAATGACCCCTTTGGAGGTCACCGAATTTCAGATTTTTCCTGGCAACGGCTTAACCGCCAAAATGGGACAGGATACAATAGCAGGGGGAAATCAGGCGTTTATTGAAAAGTTTGTAACTGTCACTCCTGACCTTCTGCAAAAAGCCGAACAGCTTGCCGATACGGGAAAAACCCCTTTGTTTTTTGAAAAAAACCATAGCTTACTTGGGTTGATTGGGGTAGCTGATGTGATAAAAGAGGATAGTCCGAAAGCCATTAAGGAACTGCAAAATATGGGGATTCGAGTGGTGATGCTTACAGGCGACCACCAAAAAACCGCAGAGACAATCGGAAAACAGGCAGGGGTTAACGAGGTGATTGCAGGCGTTCTTCCGGACGGTAAAGAACAAGTCATTCGTCATTTGAAAATTAAAGGAAAAACCGCTATGGTAGGCGACGGTATTAACGATGCCCCCGCCCTGACCCGTGCAGATATGGGCATTGCTATTGGTGCGGGAACGGATATTGCCATTGATTCAGCAGATGTGGTTCTGATGAAAAGCAAGTTATCCGATGTTGTCGGAGCAATCCGCCTGAGTCGGGCGGTCTTAAAAAACATTCATCAAAATCTGTTCTGGGCGTTTTTCTATAATGTAATCGGTATTCCCTTGGCAGCAGGGGTGTGGATTCCCTTGTTCGGCTGGAAATT
Source organism: Clostridia bacterium (assembly GCA_045606005.1). Taxonomy (GTDB): domain Bacteria; phylum Bacillota; class Clostridia; order HGM11514; family HGM11514; genus SIG438. The sequence goes on along the minus strand of JAZURC010000174.1, from coordinate 3,580 downwards.
AAACCCCATGTTCGGTGCCGCTGCAATGAGCCTGTCCAGTGTTTTTGTTGTGACAAACGCCCTTCGGCTCAATTTCATTTCCATTCGGGATAAAAAAAGAAAGGAAGAAAAAATCATGGAAAAAACAATAAAAATTGAAGGAATGATGTGCCCTCACTGCGAGGCAAGAGTGAAAAAAGTCTTAGAGGAATTGCCTCAGGTTGCCTCCGCTGAGGTGAGTCACGAAAAAGGAACGGCAATCGTTACCTTACACCAAGACCTGTCTGACGATGTACTGAAAAAGACCGTCGAGAATCAGGGATATACGATATTATAAATAAAAAAGAGTTCGACATAATATCGAACTCTTTTTTTATTTCATTTTTCTTGGATAAGGTTTTTTCTCGTCTGTTAATTCCGCAAGATAATCCATGCTTGTATTTAATGCCAATGCAATTTTTCTGCACTGTTCAAATGTAAAATACCGTTTGCCGTTTTCAATTTTTGAATAATCGCTTTGGTCAATGCCTGTCAACATTTGCATTTTTACTTGGGTATATCCTTTTTCTTTTCGTAAATCGGATAATCTGCTCATGCTTTCACTCACCTCATATTCATTATGTCATATCGACCTATTGACAATAGGGTTAAATTGACCTAAAATATAATATGAGGTGATTTTTTTGAAACATACCTGTTGTTTTTGCGGACATTCAGAAATAGACACAATATCGTTGCCTGTATTGAAAAAGACAATATCAGAACTTGTGGAACAAAAAGGGGTAATTCAATTTTATTCAGGACATAAAGGCGAATTTGACTATCTGTGTGAAAAGGTTGTATTGGAATTAAAAGAATGGTATCCTCAAATTCGTTTATATTGGGTAATTCCATATCGAACAAAAGCATTGGAGGATCATTTTTTTAGCTCTAAATTTGATGATATTATCTTTCCCGAATTACGTAACTTTAGAAAATATGCAATTCTTGAGAGAAATCAATGGATGGTAGATCATTCATTATAAGTAGTATCGTTTCTTCTCAGGCAAAGCAGGGCAAAAGATATGCTTGATTATGCAAAGAAAAAAGGAAAAAGAATCTATAACATCCCAATGTGACTTACCATAAATTTCCTAATCTGGAAGAAAAATAAATGACTAAAATATGATAGAATCTTTACAATTTGATTACATTCAAAAAATCTCTTGACACGGAAGATGTAGTGTGGTAAACTTTTAATGCACACAAGATATAGTGCACGGGAAAATGAAAAGAAAGAGGTCGGAAAAGGATGTTTCAAACTATTGTAAAGAGGGACGGTCGTGAGGTTCCTTATGATATCACGAAAATTGAAAAAGCCATTGATAAGGCAATGCAAGCCTGTGGGCGGAATAACCCTCAGGAAAGCAGACGGATTGCAGAGCTGGTAGAACAAAAGCTCCAGGCTCAGTTCACGGGGGCAACACCCGGTATTGAAAATATTCAGGATACAGTGGAAACTGTTTTGATGGAAAACGGTTATGCTTTTGTATCTAAGAAATATATTTTATACCGTGCGGAAAGAAGCCGTAACCGTGAAATGAATACCAAACTGATGCGTGTGTACGACGAAATTACTTTTTCTGATGCAAAGGCGAGCGATATGAAGCGTGACAATGCCAATATCGACGGCGACACCGCAATGGGAACCATGTTAAAATACGGTTCCGAAGGGGCGAAGGATTACTATGAAAAATGCATTCTTCCTCCCGAACAAAGTAAGGCACACCGAGAAGGCGACATCCATATTCATGACTTCGATTTTTATACATTAACAACCACTTGCTGTCAGATTGATATTTCCAAGCTGTTTGAAGGCGGTTTTTCCACCGGGCACGGCTATCTTCGTGAACCTAACGATATCCGCAGTTATGCAGCTTTGGCTTGTATTGCAATTCAGTCCAACCAGAATGACCAGCATGGCGGTCAGAGTATTCCTAACTTTGATTACGGTCTGGCAAAGGGTGTAGAAAAAACCTATAAAAAGCTGTATGCTGCAAACTTTGTCAAGGCAGCCGTTCTTCTTTCCGATGTGGATAAGACAGAGGAAGAATGGAAGGAACTGGTCAAAGGAATTGAAAAGGAAACCGGTCTTTATCCCCGCCTGAGCATGGAGGATTTCAAATATCAGAAGAAAGAACAGGAAGTATTTGAGCCCATTTTAGGAAAAGCCCTTTTGAAAAAAGTTCATGCCTTTGCTGAAAAGAGCGCTTTGGAAGAAACAGATAAGGCAACCTATCAGGCAATGGAAGCATTGGTGCATAACTTAAACACCATGCACAGCCGTGCCGGTGCACAAACGCCTTTCTCCTCCATTAACTACGGAACAGATACTTCTCCCGAAGGCAGAATGATTATAAAAAATATTCTTCTGGCAACAGAGGCGGGATTGGGCTTTGGCGAAACCGCCATCTTCCCCATTCATATTTTCAAGGTAAAAGAAGGGGTAAACTACAATCCGGAAGATCCTAACTATGACTTGTTCCGTTTGGCGTGTCAGGTCAGTGCAAAGAGATTGTTCCCCAACTTCTCATTTATTGATGCACCCTATAACCTGAAATATTATAAACCCGGTCACCCTGAAACTGAAATTTCTTACATGGGTTGCAGAACCCGTGTCATCGGTAATGTTCATGATCCTGAAAATGAGATCACTTTTGGTCGCGGTAACTTGAGCTTCACTTCTATCAATCTGCCTCGGATTGCCATTAAGAGCAATCGTAGTCTGGAATGGTTCTTTGAAGAACTGGAACGGAAGCTGGATTTGGTTACCAAGCAGCTGATGGACCGTTACCTGATTGTTGCCAAAAAGAAAATGCATAACTTCCCCTTCCTGATGGGACAAGGTGTTTGGATTAATTCTGATACCTTATCTCCCGACGAAGAAATCGGAGAAATCTTAAAACACGGTACCTTATCGGTAGGCTTTATCGGTCTGGCAGAAGCATTGGTAGCATTGACCGGAAAGCATCATGGCGAATCGGAGGAATCCCGTATTTTAGGTCTGGAAATTGTTGGATTTATGCGTGATTACTTAGATCGTTTAAGCGAGGAAAAGCAAATGAACTTTTCTCTGCTTGCCACTCCTGCAGAAGGCTTGTCCGGCAGATTTATCCGTATGGACAGAAGAAAATTCGGTGAAATTCCCGGTGTTACAGACCGCGAATATTACACCAACAGTTTTCATGTCCCCGTCTATCATCTGATTAGTGCATACGATAAAATTAATATAGAAGCACCCTACCATGCATTAACCAACGCAGGTCATATCACTTATGTGGAATTGGACGGAAATACCGCCAACAATCTGGAAGCCTTTGAAAAGGTGGTCCGCACCATGAAGGAAGCGGGTGTAGGTTACGGTTCTATCAACCACCCTGTTGACAGTGACCCCGTTTGCGGTTACAGAGGCGTGATTGATGATGAATGCCCCAAATGCGGACGGAAAGAGGGAGATATTCCCTTCAACCGGATTCGCCGTATTACAGGTTATCTGGTAGGAACATTGGATCGGTTTAACGATGCGAAACGTGCAGAGGAATCCGATCGGGTGAAGCATCAT
>JAZURC010000173.1:0-7443 GCA_045606005.1 Clostridia bacterium | reverse complement strand
TTCAAAATATACTGTCTTTTGGTCAAAGTCCCCTTTTTTTAAGCGTACACAACAGCCGTCTTTCAAATCTATTGCAGGATACAGTATCATTCAATCAGTCCTTTCAGCTTGTTCACAACCTCCAAAATCCGTTCCCGCTCCAGCTTGGCACTGACTCGGTTTACCACCAATCTTGCAGACAAATCGCAAATGGTTTCCAGCACCTCAAGACCGTTTTCCTTTAGGGTTGCTCCGCTTTCTACAATATCCACAATTACTTCGCTGAGTCCTGTTAAGGGTGCCAGCTCTACAGAGCCGTTGAGCTTAATCACTTCAATGGTCTGCCCTTTTTTTAATTGGAAATAATTTTTTGCAATATGAGGATATTTGCTTGCAACACGAAGATTATGAGAGGTATGCAAGCAGTCTGCCATACTGGGTGGTCCCGCTACCGCCATACGGCAAGCGCCAAATTTCAAATCCAGCATTTCATATAAATTTCTGCCTTCCTCAAGGAGCGTATCCTTCCCTACAATTCCCATATCTGCCGCACCGTATTCCACATAAACGGGAACATCAGATGCTTTTACCAGAATAAATTTGAATTTATGGGCTTCATCTGTAAAAATCAACTTTCTTGTTTTGGTTTTCATTTCGGCACAGTCAAATCCCAACTGTTCAAAAAGGCTGATGGCAAAATCAGCAAGCCGCCCCTTTGCCAATGCTACAGTAATATATTTCATAGGAGCATACCTCCTTCCAAAAGCTGTTCATTTCCTGATACCATGTCACATTTAGTAATGCCCTTTTCATCACAACGATAAAGGGCAGGGATTCCTTTTTCTCTTGCGTAATCAACGGGGTTTGCATCCCCTAAATAGTATTCTGTCCGAACACCCGAGGTTCTTAACTGCTCTGCAAGGCGCCGTGCGGTTTTACTATCGGTTCCGCACACCAGGGCACCCATGCTTTCTGCCTCAATCACAACACCCTGCCGATACAGAGCATCTGCTAACAAGTCAATGTAAAGTGCCGCTCCTGTTGCGGGACTGTCTTTTCCAAACCGACTCATCAAGCCGTCATACCGTCCCCCTGCACAAACCTCAAAACCGACTCCCCGTGCAAAACCCTTAAATATGATTCCTGTATAATAATCCAGACTTTGCACCATTGCCAAATCAAGAGAAACATAGTCGGACAAACCATATTCTTCCAATATAGTATATACTTCCCGCAAGTTTTTAATTGCTGCTTCTGCCCGTTTTCCGGTGGTCAGCTTTTCTGCCTGCTCTAGCACCTCTGCACCACCGTACAAAGAAGGCATCTGCAGAATCAGTTCCGCCTGTTCGGTAGGAACATCACAGTGATTTAACAATTCCTGTACCCCAAAAATATTCTTTTGGTCAATAAACACTCTGATTTGTTCTGTTATCTCCGGGTCAAGACCTGTCTGTTCCATCAGTTCCTTAAAAATTTCCACCTGACCGATTTCAATTTGAAATTCTTTTAATCCACAGGCAAGCATACTGCGAATGGAGGCGGCAATGACCTCAGCATCCGCCTCGGCACCCTTTAACCCAATCAGCTCAATTCCCGCTTGAGAGGTTTCACAGGGGCGAATCCCCCCCTGATAATTTCGAAACACCTTTCCCGCATAACAAAGCTTGTGAATGTCACCGCTTAATTTTGTGGCAGTAAGACGTGCAAGGGGTGTGGTCAAGTCGGGACGGAGAACCAGAATTCTTCCTTCCCGATCAAAAAACTTAATCATCTTTTCCTGAGTCAGTAGTCCCTGACCCCCTTCAAACACATCGTAATATTCAATTTCAGGAGTCGTTACCTCCGTATATCCATATCCGGAAAACACCTGCATAACATCATTTCGCACCTTGCGAATCCGATAGGCTTCCCTTTGAAGCAGGTCGGAGGTTCCCTCCGGAGTATGGAGTCTTCTGCTCAGCATAATACCTCTCCTTACTTTATTGCTTTACTTAACTAAAGTAATTATACTCTATTTTCCTTCGTTTGTCAAGAGTTTTTTTCAGAAAATTGGATTTTTCCGTTGAAAATAATTGCACAAAGGCTTTTTTTGTGCTATAATTAAAGGATAGAAAACCAAAAGGGATGTGGAATTCCATGAGATATTTAACCACAGGAGAATCTCACGGTAAGGGGCTGACTGCAATCATCGACGGTCTTCCCTCTCAGATACCTGTTAATCTTCAAGAAATCAATCAGTATATGGCGTTACGGCAAACAGGCTACGGTCGGGGAGACAGAATGAAGATTGAAACAGATCAGGTTGAATTTTTGTCTGGTGTTCGAGGTGGTATTACCACCGGCGGGCCTGTTACCATGTGGATTCAAAATAAGGATTACGAAAATTGGGAATGCTATACCAATCCGGAAGAAATCAAACCGGGTCGCGAAGTAACCAAGCCCCGCCCCGGTCATGCCGATTTATACGGTGCATTAAAGTACGGCCATTCGGACATCCGTAACGTATTGGAACGTGCCAGTGCAAGAGAAACGGCGGCAAGGGTTGCGGTGGGTGCATTTTGTATGCAATTCTTAAAAGGCTTGGGCATTACCTCTTTTTCCCATGTCATCTCATTAGGCGGTGTTTGTGCAAAAACGGATTACAACGCCCCTGATTTTACAAAAAAGGTGGAAACCTCCCCTGTCCGTTGCGGAGATGAAGCTGCATCAAAAAAAATGATGGAAACCATTGATAAAGCAAAAGAATCGGGAGATTCTTTAGGCGGTGTAGTACAGGTGGTCATCCGTAATGTATGTGCCGGTATCGGAAGCTATGTTCAATGGGATGAAAAATTAGATGCAAAGCTTGCTTATGCGTTGATGAGTATTCAATCGGTGAAGGGAGTTTCCTTTGGAATGGGATTTGAATCCGCCCATACATTCGGCTCTCAGGTACATGATGAAATTTTTTATCATCAATCAGAAGGCTTTACCAAAGAAACCAACCGTGCAGGAGGAATTGAAGGTGGTATGAGCAATGGCCAGGATATTGTCATTCAGGTTGCGTTAAAACCCATTCCCACTCTCTATCAGCCTTTAAAAACTGCTGATCTTCTGACAGGTGAGCCTCTCACCGCCGCAGTAGAACGAAGTGACACCTGTGCAGTTCCCGCAGGCTCCATTGTTGCAGAATGTGTAGCGGCATCCGCTTTGACAGAGGTTTTGTGCAATCAATTCGGCACAGGCTGTTTTGAAGATTTTGTATCCCGCTATCAGCAATTTGCAACACGCACAAAAGGAATCATTGAATAAAAAAGTGCGGCAGAAGAAACAACTTCCGCCGCAAAGTGAAATAAAGGGGGTCTCAATATTTTGTGAGGTCCATAACATAAGATTCCCTTCCTTCGGATTTTTATTCTGATTTTATAAATTTTTTTGGAGATGTTTTTCATGAGATTTTTATTACGGCTTTTATGTGTATGGTTTACCAAAATCACCATTTTCTTTTGTAAGCTGGTTGGCCACAACGGCACCAACCTGGCAGGGAAAGTGGTTGTTCGGGTATATCCCAAGATTTTAACCGACCTGTCCCGTCAGGACAGAGAAAAAATCATTGTGGTTTGCGGTACCAACGGAAAAACCACCACAAATAATGTCATAGATAAGCTGTTAACCGACAAAGGAAACAAGGTAGTTTGCAACCGTTTGGGTGCTAATATGACAGAAGGAGCTATAGTTGCCTTTATCCGTGAAACCAACTGGCTTGGGAAGCTGGATGCCGATTACGCCTGTCTGGAGGTTGACGAAGGCTATGCCCAAAAGCTGTTTTGCTATTTTGAACCCGATTTTCTGATTATCAACAATCTGTTCCGTGATCAGCTGGATCGGTACGGAGAAATTGATTTGACTATTGGAATGTTGGACAATGCCATCAATAAGCTTTCCAAAACCACTCTGGTATTAAATGCAGACGACCCTCTTTGCACCCAATTTGCAAAGCGTCATTCCTTAAAGACGGTATATTACGGAATTGAGCAAAATCTGAACATCACCTTAAACGAAATTAAAGAAAGCCGTTTTTGTCCCATTTGTGGTGCAGAGCTTTCTTATGACTATTATCACTACAGTCAACTGGGGCAATATAATTGTCCCCAATGCGATTTTACGCGTCCTAAAACCAATTACGGTGCCAACCAAATTTCCTTTCGTAAGGGGTTGGCTTTTAGCGTAAACGAAACACCCATCACCTTCAATTACCGAGGTTTATATAACATTTATAACGTGCTTGCCGCTTACGCAGTCATTGACCAATGCGGATTAAATACAGATGATATCAATGACATTTTAGCAACCTACCGTCCTCAAATCGGAAGAATGGAGGAATTTTCCTTCCCTCAAAAAAAGGTTGTGCTGAACATGGGAAAAAACCCTGCGGGCTTTAATCAGGGAATTTCCACTGTTGCCTTGGACCCTTCCAAAAAGGATGTGATTCTTTCTATCAATGATTACATTCAGGACGGAACCGATGTTTCATGGCTCTGGGATGTGGATTTTGAAACATTACAGGAAAACACCCGTCACATTACCACCTGCGGTCTTCGCAGACACGATTTACTGCTCCGCTTAAAATATGCCGATTTTCCCAGCATTTCTACCGAAGAATCCATGAAAAAGGCTATTCGAGAGGCTTTGAACAGTGACAGTGAAATCGTGTACATTCTGGCAAATTATTCAGCAACCTTTACCACCCATGCAACCTTAAAAGAAATGCTGAAGGAAGAAGGGGGTAAAAACGCATGAGTTATTCTATCACAATCGGACATTTGTATCCTGATTTATTAAATTTATACGGCGACCGTGGCAATATCGCCGCCCTTCAAAAACGATTGGAATGGCGGGATATTTCTGTAAAGGTCAAGGAATTTGAACTAAATGATGACATTGATTTTTCTGCACTGGATTTGGTCTTTCTCGGTGGCGGAAGCGACCGCGAACAGCGCCTTGTCTGCAACAGGTTGTCAGAACAAAAAGCCGCTCTGCAGGAATACATTGAATCAGACGGAGTTTTAATGGCAGTTTGCGGCGGATATCAGCTGTTGGGAAGCTATTATAAACTGCAGGACGAAACCGTTGAAGGATTAGGGCTTTTGGATTTATACACCGAAACCAAATCTGAACGGTTAATGGGAAAGGCTGTGATTCAGAGCGGACTGTTTGACGATTACATTGTAGGCTTTGAAAATCACAGTGGCAGAACCTATACAAACCATCTTCCCTTAGGAATGGTAAAACACGGCAAAGGAAACAACGGAGAAGATCATATGGAAGGTGTGGTTTACAAAAATGTAATCGGAACCTATCTTCACGGTCCCCTCCTCCCTGCCAATCCTAAATTGACAGATTGGCTGCTGTCAAGAAGTTTACAACGAAAATACGGAGAAGATGCTCCTCTTCTGACTCCTTTGGATGACAGTTATGAGGATGCGGCAAGAAATTATATCGTGCAAAAATTTGTATAATAAAAAATAAGGAGCTGTAGCAAAACAACATCATTTTGCTACAGCTCCTTATTTTTTATTCTATTGTTCTTGAATGGGCTTATCCTCTCCCAATTCCACTTTCAAGGTAATGGTTTCGCCGTTTCTGTTTACTTCAAATTCCAATTCGTCGCCCACCTGATACTGATCACGGATTTCATTGATTTCTTCAATGGAACGGACATCCTGACCGTTTACTTTTCGGATTACATCACCTGACTTGATTCCGCCCTTTTCAGCACCCGAGAAGGGTGACACTTCAACAACATAAACCCCTTCGGGGAAGCCGTACATTTTAGACATCTGCTCGGTAATTTCGCGTCCCGAAAAACCAATCAGAGGACGTCCCTGTACATAACCAAATTCCATCAAATCTTCAATGACGGTTTTTGCCTCGTTCACGGGAATTGCAAAACCCAGGCCTTCTATCTGACTGGAAGAAATCTTTGCAGAATTGATCCCAATCACCTCACCGTAAGCATTCACCAAAGCACCCCCTGAATTACCGGGGTTAATGGCAGCGTCTGTCTGAATCAGATTCAGAGTAATTCCCTGATCAACCTCCATGGTTCTGTTCAGTGCACTGATGACTCCTTTGGTAACAGTACCCGCAAACTCGGTTCCTAAAGGGTTTCCGATTGCAATGACAGATTCTCCCGTTGCCAAATCGGAGGAATCTCCTAACACCGCATAAGGATATCCGCCATCTCCCTGTATTTTAAGAAGTGCTAAATCCGTTCTGGAATCAGAACCAATCATTTCAGCGGGATACTCCTCACCGGTAGAAAAAATAATCTTTAATTCTGTCGCACCTTCTACTACATGATTGTTGGTGATTACATAACCTTCTTCATTCATAATAATACCCGAACCGCTTCCCTGCTCCACCGACTGAGAAAAAAAGGTGGTATTATTGCTGATACCAACAACAGCAGGACCTACCTTCGCTGCAATTTCTTCATCCGTCATTTTCACTCGCTGGTCGTTGTCGATATTCACCTTTTCCGCATCCTCTGTTTTTTCAACGGAATAAAAGCTGACAGAAGGTCCTCCGCCCATATATCGATTTCCACCGCTTAACCCCATCATCAGGCCGGCGCCCAAAACACTTCCCAACACCGCACCGATTAAGACAAAGGCAACGGTGCGAACGCCGCCCTCTTTCTTATTGCTTTTCACCTTTTCTCTGTAAAAAGGCTGTGGTGATTGAGGTTGATAATTGCTATAAGATGACTGTGTGTATCTTTGATATTCATTTGATTGCTGTACGGGCGTTGTCACAGGTTGTTCTTCAACTGTTTCAGCCGAATGTTCCCTTACATTCTCTTTTTTTTCATTTCCCCATTGATAATCTCTTTTATTTTCATCCATGGAAAATTCCTCCGTTTTCTTCTTTCTTGTCTATAGTATACGTCCTGTTTTTTAAAACAATGTGAACAAATTGTAAATTTTGTTATTATGATTGTCCGGATAACCAAAAAGTAAATACCGTCCCCTGTTCTAAGTTACTGATCACCCGAACAGATTGACCATGTCTTGAAAGAATGGATTTCACAATATGAAGTCCTAATCCTGTTCCGCTTTTATTGATTCCTCTGGATTGGTCTGCTTTATAAAATCGGTCAAAAATATGACTTAATACATCAGGAGGGATTACCTCACCTGTATTTCTGATTTCTACTTTTACCAGCGCAGCTTCCTCTACCAGTCCAATAAAGATTTTTCCCTTTTCGGGTGTGAATTTTACCGCATTATCCAATAAATTTGTTACAACGCGCAAAATGCCGTCCCTGTCCGCATTGACATTTTGCACTTCGCAGCAAAATTCCACCGATACATCAATCTGTTTTTCCGTAATTCTCGGTTCCATTCCGATTAGCACTAAACGAATCAGCTCATTGATGTCAAAAATGCTCATTTGCAACTCTTCTTTACTGCTTCGTTCCAT
>JAZURC010000172.1:0-8056 GCA_045606005.1 Clostridia bacterium | reverse complement strand
GCCGGAACAAATCAAAAAGAACCGTTTACATAGGAGACTTCTTTTTTCTATTGTCCATTTTTAATGGACCTGTTCATTTTTATTTTCCTATTTTACGGAATCGTTGATATCGTTGTTCTACCAACTTATCAACAGACAGCTTGCTTTTTTGATTGATTTCTCGAATCAGTTCTGCCTTTAAGCTTGCACAAAGCTGTTCGGGTGTGATGTCCTCGGGTTCGGGAATCACAGTTTCGATGACGCCGAAATTTTTCAGGTCATGTGCCGTCAGCTTTAAGGCTTCTGCCGCCTCATCCGCCTTAGCCGCATCCTTCCAGAGAATACTTGCACAGGCTTCCGGAGAAATCACGGAATACACGGCATTTTCAAGCATAATCACCGTGTCTGCAACACCCAGTGCCAAAGCACCGCCGCTACCGCCTTCGCCTACAACCACAGATACTACAGGGGTTTTCAAGGTCATCATTTCCATCAGATTTTCTGCAATGGCTTCACCCTGACCTCGTTCCTCCGCACTGATTCCCGGATATGCACCGGAGCTACCGATAAGACAAATCACAGGACGGTGAAATTTTTCTGCTTGCTTCATCAGTCGCAGAGCTTTTCTGTAGCCTTCAGGAGAAGGGCAACCAAAATTCCGTTTCATTCGTTCTTCAATGGTTGTTCCCCGTTCCATGGCAATGATTGTAACAGGTGTTCCGCTTAATGTTCCAATCCCTGCCACAATTGCGCCGTCGTCACCAAATCTGCGGTCACCGTGAAACTCAATAAAATCGTCAATCATTTGGTTGATGAAAAAAGAACCTGAAGGTCTTTGACCCTTTCTTGCGTTTTGAACTCTTGTATATGCTTTCATTTTTTCACCTCGTGCATGGTCAGAATACGGGACAGACAGTCTTTTAAGGCTTCTCTGGGTTCAATCCTGTCAATAAACCCATGCTCCAGTAAAAATTCTGCTCTCTGGAAGCCTTCAGGAAGCTTCTGCCCAATGGTTTGTTCAATGACTCTGGCACCTGCAAAGCCAACTAACGCCTTGGGTTCGGAAATAATAATATCGCCCTCCATGGCAAAGCTTGCGGTAACGCCTCCTGTAGTGGGGTCGGTAAGAATGGTGATATAAAGCAGTCCCGCGTCACTGTGCCGCTTTACAGCACCGCTTGTTTTTGCCATTTGCATCAAAGAGAGAATTCCCTCCTGCATTCTGGCACCTCCCGATGTGGTAAAGCCCACAACAGGAAGCTTTTCCTTGGTTGCCAGTTCAAACAGACGGGTGATTTTTTCTCCTACAACCGTACCCATGCTGCCCATCATAAAGGCAGCATTCATTACGAAAATTGCAGTTTTTATACCGCCGATTTTTGCAGTACCGCAAACAACGCCTTCTAACTCACCGCTGTCATTCATTGCTTTTTCCAGCTTTTCCTGATAGCCGGGGAAGGAGAGTAGGTCTTGGCTTTTGAGTTTCCCATCTGTTTCCTTAAAGGTGTTTTTATCCGTAATCAGAACAATTCTCTGACGGGAATTCATTCGAAAATATTGACCGCAGTTGGGACAAATCATGTGATGCTTCATCAATTCCGATTTAGAAAAAGTGCTTTCGCATTTTTTACAGGAAAGGATAGGGTCTTGTTTTTTCTTAAAAATTTCTGTTAGTTTCATGCTTCCTCCGTTTCTTTCGCCAGTGCAAAGGAAAATTCTGCGGAAACGCAAAGCTTACCATTTACCGTAGCCTTTCCTTTGGCAAAATAAAAGGGATGTTTGATTCGGGTGATTTCACATTCTGTTTCTACCATATCGCCGGGCAACACAGGCTGACGGAATTTTACATTATTAAGCCCTGTAAACATAGGAACCGTATTTTCCTCCATTTTGTCTGCCAGACAAACGCAAACAGACTGTGCCAGAATTTCACACAAAATCACACCCGGTACCACAGGTTTTTCGGGGAAATGACCCTTTAAAAAGAATTCATTCCCTGTAATATATTTTTTTCCGTGGGCCTTTCCTTCAGTGAACTCTGCTTCATCAATCAGGAGCATATTGTCCCGATGAGGCAGAATGTTCATCAATTCTTGTTGATTCATGGGATTAGCTCTCCTTTTTGAACGCTACACAGGCATTGTGACCACCAAATCCAAGGGAGGTGGACAGTGCCAGGGTCAGTTCTTTTTCACAAGGAACATTGGGCGTATAATCCAAATCACATTCTTCGTCTGCTTCTTTAAAGTTGATAGTGGGAGGAACAACGCCCTTCTGCAATGCTAAAATAGAGGCAATGGCTTCTACCGCTCCTGCCGCACCCAACATGTGACCTGTCATGGATTTGGTGGAGCTGATTTTTACTGTCTGTGCGATGGTTTCACCCAAGGCTTTCTTGATTGCTAAAGTTTCTGTTTTATCATTCAAAGGAGTGGAGGTACCGTGAGCATTGATATAAATGCTGTGTCCCTCTGCGCCCCCCGCTTGCATCACTGCCTGACGAATGGCTTCAGCGCCCCCTTCTGCATCAGGGGAGGGAGCGGTAACGTGATAAGCATCACAAGTGCTTCCGTAGCCTGCCAGCTCGCAGTAGATTTTCGCACCTCTTGACTTTGCGTGCTCATAATCTTCTACAATCAAAGCACCAGCGCCTTCGCCCATGACAAATCCGCTTCTTCTCTTGTCAAAGGGAATGGAGGCGGCGTTTACATCATCTGTGGTGGTCAGCGCCATACAGTTAATAAAACCTGCCACTGCCAGAGGAATGATGCTTGCCTCGCTTCCGCCTGCGATGATTGCATCTGCATATCCGTCACGAACGGCACGGAATGCTTCACCGATACAGGTAGTTCCTGTTGCACAAGCAGTAGAAATAGACAAACAGGGACCTTGAGCATTGTTGCGAATGGCAATGTTTCCTGCCGCAATGTTGGCAATCATTTTAGGAACAAACTGAGGGGAAATCCGTCTGGGACCTTTTTCCATTAAGTTACTTTGTTCTTCTGCCATGGTGCCGAATCCCCCTACGCCGGAACCAAAGTAAACACCAAATCGTTTGGGGTTAATGTGATCAATAATGCCGCTATCCTCCACAGCCTGTGCGGCTGCTGCAATACCGTACTGCACGAATAGGTCGGTTTTTCTTACTTCACTCTTGGCAAGATAGGGCAGGGGATCAAAATCCTTTACCTCTGCCGCCAAAGTGGCTTTATAGTCTGTGGTATCAAAACGAGTGATAGGAGCGATGCCGTTTGTGCCCTTCATCATGGCGTCCCAAAAGGAAGGAACATCATTGCCGATGGGGGTAATAGCACCCATTCCTGTAATCACAACTTTTCTCATACTTTATCTCTCCTTTCTACATTGCCAGTCCGCCGTCAATGCGGATGACTTCGCCGGTAATATAATTAGAGCAATCGTCAGCTAAAAATGCCGCCAAAGCCGCCACTTCTTCCGGTTTTCCCATTCTTTTTGCGGGAATGGAATCCAGAATTTCAGGACGGTCGGCAAATTCTGTGGTCATGTCCGTTTCCACAAAGCCGGGTGCAATGGCATTACAGCAAACATTTTTGCCCGCAAGCTCCTTTGCCACCGATTTGGTTAAGCCGATAAGACCTGCCTTTGATGCAGAATAGTTGGTCTGACCTGCATTGCCCATAATTCCTGCCACAGAGGTGACATTGATGATTTTACCGTGCTTTTGTTTCATAAAGGGACGGTAGCAATACCGAATCATGTGATATGCACCCTTTAGGTTGGTATCAATCACATCTGTAAAGTCATTTTCCTTCATTCGGAGCATCAGCATATCACGGTTGATTCCCGCATTGTTTACCAGAATATCAACAGAACCAAAATCAGAAAGAATCTGCTCTATGGTAGTTTCACAGTCCTTTTCCAAGGCTACATCACAACGGTAGCATTTTGCCATCACTCCTTGTTGGGAGGCTTCTTTTTCTACTGTTTTTGCCCGTTCTTCCGAACCGCAGTAAAGAATGGCAACATTGGCTCCTTCTTGGGCAAATTTTAAAGCGATTGCCGCACCGATTCCACGGGATGCCCCTGTGATGATGGCGGTTTTTCCTTTAAGCATCTTCCTTCACCGCCTTTACGGTTTCTGAAAGTGTTTCTTCGTCCTCTACATGATAAATGTTCACGTGTCCGTCAATCTTTTTAATGAGTCCGCACAGGGTTTTCCCCGGTCCTACTTCGATAAAGTCAGTGAAACCGTCTGCAATCATATTCAAAACGGTGGTGACCCACTGTACGGGATTTTTAATTTGCTCTGTCATGGTTTTGGTGACTTCATTTGTATAGGGCAGCCCTGTCATGTTGGCATATACGGGAATTTCCGGTTTTTGAATGGTGAATCCTTGTAATTTTATGCCAAATTCCTCCGATGCTTCATTCATATAGGGAGAATGAAATGCCGCGCTGACAGGCAAATCTATCACTCTGCAAGGAAGTTCTGAAAACTTCTCCTTGCAAAGAGCCAGTTCTTCTTTTGAACCTGAAATGACGGTTTGTACGGGAGAATTAAAGTTTACAGGGTACACATGAGGGAACTCCTCACATACTTTTTTCACCGTTTCAGGGTCGATTTTCATCACAGCTGCCATAGCCGTGTCATGAGCCTCTGCTGACCTTTGCATGGTTTCTCCCCGTAAGGTTACAATTTGAAACCCTGTTTCCTTGGTGTAGGCACCTGCATAACAAAGTGCCGCAATTTCTCCTAAGGAAAAGCCTGCGCAACCATCTGCTTTGATTCCATGCTCTCCTAAAGCGAATGCTGCGGAAAGCTGGGTGCAATAAATGCAAGGCTGAGTATTTTTGGTTTGTTTCAGCTCCTCCTCTGAACCGGAAAAGCATTGCGCTTTGGTTCCGGGACGGCTTAGCTCTGCCATATCAAACAATTCTTTTGCGGCGGGACTTACAGAATAAAGGGATTCGCCCATGCCGCTGTACTGAGCGCCCTGTCCTGAAAAAACAAATGCTATTTTACCCATTGTTTCGCTCCATTTAAAATTGTTTCAGTTTCTTCAAAAATTTCTGTGATGATTTCTTTACAGGTTTGTTCTTTGTTGACCATTCCGGCAATCTGACCTGCAAGGAAGCATCCCTTTTTGTCGTCCCCTTCCTTTGCCGCAAGGCGAAGTGCACCTACAGCTAATTGCTCCAGTTCTTCATCAGGCATAGCAGAATATTCCGCTTTTGCATAATTTCTGGAGAAGGGGGTCTTAATGCTCCGTACCGGATGTCCTAACCGTTTTCCTGTAACAATGGTGGACAGGTCGGAGGCTTTTAATACTTTTGCTTTATAGTTGGGGTGAACATCACATTCTGTAGCAACTAAAAATCTTGTTCCCAGTTGAACACCCTGAGCGCCCAACATAAAAGATGCGGCAACCCCTCTGCCGTCCCCGATACCGCCTGCAGCGATGACGGGAATGGATACGGCATCACATACTTGGGGAACCAGTGCCATGGTGGTTAAATCTCCCACATGACCGCCTGATTCTCCTCCCTCTGCGATCACTGCATCTGCGCCGCCCCGTTCCATCAGCTTTGCCATGGAAACGGATGCTACCACAGGAATGACTGTAATTCCTGCTTCCTTCCACATACTCATGTATTTGGAAGGATTTCCGGCTCCCGTAGTGACCACAGGCACTTTTTCATCAGCGAGCAACTGTGCAACCTGAGGCGTATAAGGGCTCATCAGCATCACATTGACCCCAAAGGGTTTGTCAGTCAAGGACCGTGCGATGTCAATCTGTTCTTTTAAGTACTTTTCATCCCAGCTCATAGCGGAAATGATGCCAAGGCCACCTGCTTCCGATACGGCAGCTGCCAGCTTTCCGTCGGCAATGTGTGCCATACCCCCTTGCAAAATAGGGTAAGGGATGTGAAGTAACTCACAAATAGGTGTCTTAATCATGGTTTACTCCTTATGAGCGTCGATGTAGCTTACCAATTCGCCAACAGATTTTCCTGCTTCTTCGAATTTGATTTCAATGCCGAACTCATCTTCCATTTCCATCAGGATTTCCACGGTATCCAGAGAATCTACATCCAAATCCTCAAAGGTGGTATCTGCGGTGATTTCGCTTGCATCCATATCCAAGCTTTCTGCCAATAAATTGATTACTTTTTCCAGTGTCATTTTAAATTCCTCCTAAAAATAAATAAAAATTTTGGTTTACCATTTGATGACGCATGCGGCGCTGGAAAGTCCTCCGCCGAATGCTGCCATGGTGATAATATCGCCCTGGGTTATTTGCCCTGAGCGGTTGCACTCATCCAAAGCAATGGGTACGCTTGCAGATGAGGTATTGCCGTACTGTTCAATATTGACCGCAAAACGGTCCATGGGGACATTCAGCTTCTTTGATGCAAACTGAATGATTCGCATATTTGCCTGATGAGGGATGAACCAACGCACTTGGTCGGGTTTAATCTTGGCGGTGTTTAACACATCCAGCACATCCCTTGTCATAGCGCTGACTGCAAATTTAAAGGTTTCCTGTCCCTTCATCATAATAAAGGGTGGGGGAAGCTCTCTTTTGAAAAAGGGAGATTCACCGTGATGAGCGGGAATGTCTATTACATCATTGCCTCCCGTTGTAGTAAGCTTTGAGGCAAGATAACCGTCACCTGATTCTAAAACAACGGCACCTGCACCGTCACCAAAAATTACAGCGGTGCTTCGGTCGGACCAGTCAAGAAGCCGACTGATTCGTTCCGCTCCCAATACCAACGCCCGTTTCACCGTTCCCCGCTGAAAAAATCCTGCTGCAGTTTCCAATGCGAATAAAAATCCGCTGCAGGCAGAGTTTATGTCAAATGCAGGGCCGTGAGCACCAACATGGGCCTGAACAAAGGCTGCTGTGGCAGGACTTTGGGAATCACTGCTGCAGGAGGCACAGATGACAAGATCTATGTCCTCTCCTGTCAATCCGCAGTTTTGCAGCGCCCGTTCTGCTGCGATGGAAGCCATATCTGCGGCTGTTTCTCCTGTGGAGATGTGACGCTCGCGAACACCCACTCGTTGCATAATCCACTCGTCCGAAGTGTCCAGAAATTTGGCTAAATCATCATTGGTCACTACATTTTCAGGCACATAACTTCCTGTTCCAATGATACGAAAACTCATGTCTCACACACCTTTCTGTCTATGTTTATAATTCTGAGCACACAATGTGCTCGCATGGGCAAAAAATTTAAGGTTTCATTCCTTCTATTAAATAAGAAAAGGATTCTCTGAAAGCGGAAATGGCTTCTTCCTCGCTGATTTGTTTTCCTAATGCATCCTTGTGAAAGCCCAGACAAAAACACCAGATGCCATAGCTTACCGCCTGTTCATTCATGGGCTTTAATAATCCTCTTTTTACACCGTCTTTTAAAATCTCCTGAATCTGACCAAGCCACCAGCTGCGGTTGCTTTCCTTTGATGTTTCGTAAGAAAGAAGACGCAGGCGAAAGTGAATATCATTTCGGTACATTTTCCGAACAACCCCTACCGCCAGATCCAACATGGTTTCGTAATAATGTTCAGTATCTGCCAATCGGTCAGGGTCAATGGGTTCCCGAAGAGTACCCACAAATTCATGGTACAGAACTTCAATCAAATCTTCAATATTGCGAAACCGATTGTAAAATACTCGGTTGCTTACCTTCATTTCAGATAAAATCCGCTTGACAGAAAGCTTTTCCAAGCCTTCCCGTTGAGCAATAACTGCAGCGGTTCGGACAATCGCTTTTGTGGTTTTATCTTCAATCTGAATGCCTCTGGAATATGCCACCGTAGTTTCACTCCTTTTGATTTATTTTGAGCACACAACGTGCTCAAAATAATAATACCATACTTTTCCTGATTTGTCAAGCAATTTTAAAAGAATTATTTTTTGTTTAAAAGTTTGACAAAAATGGGATTGTATGGTATAATGATGACGATTTTAAAAAGAAAGGATTGTATGAAATGGAGTTTATTTTGGAAAATTTTGCAGCTCTTAATTGGCAGATGATTGTTATGTGGATCATTGGCGGATTGCTGATTTATCTGGCGATTAAGAAGGAC
>JAZURC010000171.1:0-5389 GCA_045606005.1 Clostridia bacterium | reverse complement strand
ATCCCAAAGGTCAAGACCGAGTGTCTTAAGGTCATCTGCAATAATTTTTGTGATTGCAAGTGTCTGCTTCTTCATGCTTTCAAACATTTCAAGAGACATAACGCCGAGTGCCTGAAGACCTTCGCCTGTTACGAGGGGATCGCCCTTTTCATCATTCTTGAAAGTACATTCAACATAACCGCCTTCAAGAGCTGTACCATCTTCAATATATTCACCGTATCTGCGGATAAAACTGCCGGTTGCAACCAAGCGGCAGATAACTTCGAGACCGTGACCGAATACCTTTCCGGGCAAAACTTCCATCGTTGCTTCATCTACATCTGCGCTCACATAATGGGTTTTAATGCCTGCCTTTTTAAGGAGATCAAAATAGTATACGGAAGTTCTCAGGTTTGCCTTGCCGATACCTTCAATTTTCAAGCCGACAGAATTTTCACCGGGATCAAACACGCCGTCTTTACCCGTGCAATCATCCTTAAACTTTAAAAGCACATTACCGTTTTCAAGGCTAAATACGTCCTTTGTTTTGCCTTCATAAATCTTTTTCATAAAGCAGGACTCCTTTTTGAGTAAATTCAGTTTTTTCATATTATACTATAGCACATTTTAAAGCAGATTTCAATATTTTCCGGTAAAAAAATTCAAAAAACAGCAGATGTAATAATCAAAAAGGGAATTTTTTGCCAGAAGAATGATAAATTAAACAATTTTCTTTGTTCTTCTTCATTCTCCAAAATAAATCTGATTCAGCTCGGTAATACCATCTATTCTGAAGGAAAAGGCAGGAGCGGAAGCATAAAGAGATTCCCAAAAAGCACCTTTCTTAATATATTCCAGACCGTGGTAGGATTCCTCCAACCCCTCGTCCACTGTAGTGGTAATCGTTTCGCCGCCTACTGTCCATGCAGAACTATCAAACACCTTCAGAGTACCGTTCTTTAATGCATCTTCTGCTGTTGCAACCGCCTCATCAGTTCCTTCGGCAACACAAGTGCTATTAAGCTCGGTTATCTTAACCCCGCCTTCTCCATAGCCTTCAGACCAATCCACGGGAATTTTTGTTCCGTCCATCACACTTTTTACGGCAAAGGTAAGATAATGTGCCCAATCAACGGCAGCAGATGTTAAAGCACAGGTAGGAGCGGTTTCCAACATAGAAGTATGATACCCCACAACCGGTACGCCTAATTCCTCACAGGCAATTGCAACACTGTCGGTGTCCGTGTGGTGACTTATCAGCACACAACCGCCTGCAGCCAATTCATTCACCGCATCCTTTTCCAGCTCCTCTTTTGCTAGAGAACCGATGTATTTGACATCCATGGTAACCGATTCACATACAGAGCGTGCTCCCAGATAAAAGGCGGTATATCCTGAAATCACTTCTGCAGATGTGAAAGTACCGACATACCCCATTTTGGCTTCTTCCTCAGTAATTTCACCCTTTTCAATCATTTCATTCAGCTTCAGCCCTGCTACGATACCGGACACATAACGGGACTCATAAACATCATAAAAGTAATTGTGCATATTTTCAAGACCGCAGGTAGCTGCCCCAACCCCGCCTGCCTGACAAAATTGAGCATCAGGATATTCCGTTGCTACCCGAACCATATACTCTTCGTGACTAAAGCTATTGGAAAAAATAATGTCACAAAACTGGTCTGCCAAGTCTGCCGCGGCATTATAGGCTTTTTCTGTACCGGGAATATTCCGCTTTATCACAATCTGATGATCGCTAAGCCCCAATTCCTCTTTCATTGCCAACACACCCTGATAGAATGCTTCGGTCGCACCGGAATTTTCGTCGCCGCTCAACACCAAACCAACTTTAATATCAGAGTCGCCCTGCGGGATTTGCACTTCGTGCTCAGTCGTTTTCAGACCGCCGCAAGCGACCAATGATAACGCCAGCACAAAAACAAAAACCAAAGTAAAGACTTTTTTCATGTTACATTCCCCCTGATTAAAATGATTGAATTTTCTGCAGAAAAGAAAGAAGAATGGATTCCATCTCCTCATAGCATTTGGCAGTATTGACAGCTCCTTTAATACTACCGTTTCCCGCTATTCCTTTCAGATACCAGCAAACATGCTTTCTTGACTCCAAAATGCCGATATGCCCGCCCTTATAGTCAATGAGCATTTTTGTATGTTCCAGTGCCTGCATGATTCGTTCTTCATGGGTGGGTGGCGCTCCTCCGTTCATTTCTCTGAAAATCCATGGATTTCCCATAGCACCTCTGCCAATCATGACCCCATCACAACAGGTTTCTTTTCTTATTTTCTCATAGCTTTCTTTATCAAACACATCTCCGTTTGCAATCACAGGAACCGATACTGCCTGCTTGATTTTTGCAATTTCCGCCCAGTCTGCCCGACCGCTGTACTGTTGGGCACGGGTACGCCCGTGAACACAAATGGCATCCACCCCTGACTGCTCTAAAATCTTTGCAACCGCAACACCGTTACTCTCTTCCCAACCCAATCTGATTTTTGCCGTCACGGGACAGTCCACAGCCCGTTTTACCGCTCTGACAATTTCACCGCAAAGCTCAGGTGTTTTTAACAGTGCGCTGCCGTCTCCATTATTGGCAACCTTTGGAGCGGGACAACCCATATTGATGTCCACAATATGGGCGCCCTGTTCTCTCACATAAACTGCCCCTGCCGCCATTACCTCAGGTTCATGCCCGAAAATCTGAGCAGCAAAAGGGCTTTCCCCTTTATGATACAACAAATTCTTTGTCTTTTTATCTCCAAAAGATAAGGCTTTTGTGCTGATCATCTCAGAATAGGTCAGCTTTACGCCGAACCGCCTGCAAATCAGCCGAAAGGGATAGTCTGTCACCCCAGCCATGGGAGCAAGCAAAACGGAGGATTCTTCTAATAAGCGTCTCATACCTTCTTCCTCTGACAGGGAGAGGTGAAATACCCTTCCAGCTTCACATGCCATTCCCCCGTCTCTTTTTCAATAAATTCAAGCTTTTTCAACAAATCACCCAGTTCATTGTTATAGCAGACAACTTCCTTTGCACCCTGTAAATCCACTTTGTTCAATATTGCCTTTCCTATAAAAAACGCCAACTCCCAATCCTGCTCATTTACCGTAATCACCTCAAGAATTTCCCCTTCCTGTTGATCCAGCCGGTAAATCCCCAGGCCCGCAAACCCATCCTCAACTGCTGTCATGATGCCTGTTTGAGGAGTCAGCTCCAGTTCTTTTCCATGTTTTTCAAGACATTCTTTAATCGAATAATAATCCTCTGGTATTGCAGGTCTTATTTGAAACATCCTCATCTACCCTTTCTCTGTCATTTCTGACCTTCTGTTGTCAGCATTTCGTAGGTAACCCCGTACCTTTCTGCAATGTCTCTTGCATAAGACATTCCCCCTGGGGGAGCAACCTCAATCTTAAAGGACCGTTTTCCGCCCTCGCTTTGTACCACAAGTGAGGAAGCCTGGGCATCAGAATTTTCCTGATTCAGTTCATCAATATCATTCCCAAGCTTATGCATATGGGTATTGTATATGGTTTTGACTGATTTCTTAAGCAAAGCTCTTACCGAATCCTTTGCTATATAATACCCCTCTTCAAAGGAAGTGGTGGAAAATGACTCATTCAGCAGACACAGACTGTCCTTTGTGCAAGCATTGTAGTTTTCCTTAAAACGGATGCATTCCTCTCCCAATCTTCCCAAATCAAGTGTTTTATCTTCATCTGCCTGAAAATGAGTATAGATACAATCAAGGGGCTTATAGTGAAAAACACTTGCAGGGACAAAGATACCCCCCTGAGCGAGAACATACAGAATACCGATCGCCTGCGTAACCGTTGTCTTTCCCCCACGATTGGCACCGGTTAGAATGTAAATGGTATGTTCTTTGTCAAAGCATAGGTTATTGGTAACAATATCCTCCATTTTCGTGCCCGAAATCACAAGTTTAAGGTTATAAAAATTCTTTGTCTCCATCTGTTTATCGTCATGATCAATCACATTTGCTTCACAGAATGTATAACCCTGTTCCATGTTTTTTTCAACAAATTCAGCAAACCGAATGTAATAAACAAACTCGGAAATCAGCTGGGAAATATTCACAACCACCACATCTGTATATTTGTCAAGGGTATCACGGAGCTTTCTTAATAACATATCAAGCATTTTATTGACAACATTGGAAAGATAAAATGTGAAATTCACCATGCCATCGCCCTCGGGGATGTGCGCCGTGGTTTCTGACGAGAGTGCTTTTCCCGATAAGCTCTTCATTTTCATCAGTTGGACTTTGGATCTTGTATTGAGAAAGTCACCAATCAATCCCGCCCCGTCAGAAGGGGCGTCAACAGGATGATAATGCATATTTCCGTTCCACTCGGTACCGTCCTGTATTTTTTGTTTTGAAGAGAGTGCATCTGCAAAATTGCTTACAATACCGGATTTTTTAAACCGCTCGTTATTCACTGAAATAAGTCCTAATTCGGTGGCTTCAAATCTTTCGTTTACATTTACCCCTACCGTCACACTCTTTACTTCTGAAGAATGGATTTTCAAAGCGGCAATATCCTCTTTCATTTCTTTGAAGCTTGCATCACGATACAGCTCGCCCACATATTCTCTAAAGCCTTTGAGCCCCTCTGACTCCACCGGATTTTCTGTAAGACACTCCTGCATTGCTTCTACACAGGTAATATAGTCGTTAAGCTCCTCCATTCTTCGAAACAAATGCCAAATCCCCATCTTTTCGTTGGTAAACTTATGTTGCTTACTGCAATCATAGATAAATTCAAACTTGTCAAAAAGCTCCATGATTCGTTTTCTGAGTTGAGGAAATTTTAAAATGTCACAGAAAACCTTCTGTCGGTATTGCGCAACTCTTGGATCTGCCGTCATATTTGAAATTGTATTCATAATAAATTTTGATTCCTTGGCATTATCGGTCAGCTTTTTGCACAGTCTATCCAGTGACAAATCGTGGCAAGTGGTTTCAGACAGTTGTTTATACTCCACCCCTTCAAAATCCGGATAAAGAATACTGTATTTCCCTTTGATTTCCATTTTCCGCACCTGCCCTTTTTTATTTTCAATGAAATTATTATACCCCATTCTGTCTCTTTTGTCAAGAAGAGGCAAGTGATTTTAGTGATACTTGTCTAACTGAAAAAAGACATCCAACGGATGTCTTTTTCATGGCAAAGCAGAACCATAGAGATATTTAATTTTATAATGATTTGACAACTGCGTTGTCATGAATTGGCTTCGCTATGAATTGTTACTTTGTAACATGAATTGAATTGCCGCAAATAGCACCGTAAGGTACAATTCATAAGCCACAAGGCTCCATTCATAGCGTTGCATTTGTAATACTATGCTCGTGTCAAGACCGGAGG
>JAZURC010000170.1:0-7285 GCA_045606005.1 Clostridia bacterium | reverse complement strand
CCTTCAAAATATCCATCTGGCTTCCTCCTCTCTCCATAGACATTCGTACCGTAATCATAATAAACGGCAGAGGACTATCCGTAATTCCGTACTATTATATCATAGTTTTTTAAAAAAAACAAGAGTTTTTTTAATTTTTTTCAAAATTTTTTAAAAAATTCCTACTATGAGCTGATATATCACAGGAATCAGCAATGCGGGCAGAAAATTTCCGATTTTTACCGTCTTTCCAAACACCAGATTGATTCCGATTCCTAAAATCAACACAGAACCAACCATAGAAACCTGTGAAATCATAATATCAGTAAGATAAGGCTCAATGACCACGGCAAAGGCAGTAATCAACCCTTGGTATATTGCTAACGGAAAAACAGAAAACAAAACACCCATGCCCATACTGGAAGCAAACACCAGTGCCATGACTCCGTCCAATAAGGATTTTACGTACAGAATAGATGGGTCGCCCGAAATTCCGTCCTGTAACGACCCTACTATTGCCATAGCGCCTACGCAGAAAATCAAGGTGACGGTAACAAAGCCTTCCGCGAAACGGGAATCCCCTTTTTGCTTACACTTTTTCTTTAACACCTCTCCCATTTGCTCCAGCTTATCTTCAATATTCAATAATTCTCCAATCAAGACCCCAATGACCAATGACAGCACAATCAAAAGCGTTCCTGATGCCGACACCTTTCCCTGCTCCACTGTTAACATTTCCTGCAATGCTCCCGAAATGCCAATCATCATGGTGGAAAGACCGCAAGCTTTTGTCAATCCTGTCTGCAATTTATGCGGAATTCCGCCCCGAATGGCTAACCCTAGGCCTCCTCCCAGCAACACTGCCAGTACATTCACTATTGTTCCGATTCCTCTTATCATTTTTTTCTCCTGTTTTACAAGCTGTTATTAAAAACATATTTTCCCCGGATTGAGAATGTTTTTTTCGTCAAATACTTTTTTAATCCCCTCATTGTTACATTTTTTCCTCCAAAGAAGCTGTGAGAATTGCTTTTCCGTCAACAATTTCTTCTACAGATAAAACATTGGCAACATTAGGAATATTCAGAAATTCCGAAACCTCTGCACCGACCTGAGCAGCAGCACCAATTATCCTGTTTTTTATCATAAATTATCTGTCAAATTTTTCACAAAAAGCAGCCTTTCGGCTGCTTTTTGTTTATTCATTTGCAATCAATTCTTCTTTTAATGCAATGGGCTGGTCCAATGCAATGTCACCAAATGTCACACCGCTTGTTTTTCCTTCTACATTAAATTTTACCTGATCAATAACAGTAAACTCCGATAAGGTTGCAACAATAGATTGGATTGCCAACATGTTTGTTGTACTTTCGTCCTGTCTGTTATCAATAAAAGCTGAATTCAAATTCACTATATAAGTATTTCCCGTACAGGATATATCCAACAACCTTGTACCGACGGGAATCACATTTGTTTTGTTAGCATAATCCCCCGTGCCATAAAACAGCTCATAAATCATTGTTTTATCCAAATCGTCAATCATAGAAACAAGACGATATTCCGGATGAAGTTTTTCTCCCTGTTTATCAGGATAAAATAACTTCAAAACTTCCACTTTCAAGTTTTCTTGATCTGTATAATCAACCAAATGAGCCTGATAGGGGTACTGATAAAAGCCTTCTATAGGTTGTCCTTCTGCCAACAAGGTTATGGTTGAAATTTTATTCCCCTGAGCGGTTACCCCCTGTGCCAGCGAAATGGCGCAAAGCTCATTGATAAACAGGAATGTTTCCTGATCAATTTCTGAAATTTCTTTGGAAAAGTCAACCGTTGCTGCACTGCCATCAATAGTCACGGAAAGCAGCTTGGTATTTTTGGGAAACAAATCTTTGTTTGCCTCCATCATTTGCTGTACAACCAAGCCATTGATATCTTCTACAGCAGGAAATTCTCGAACCAAACGAGAAATATAATCTCTTTCAAAATTTAAGCTATATACATAAATACTGGAAGCAGTGGGCTTTTCTTCTCCAAATTCTGCAGTTGCACTCCTGCCGGCACATCCCGCTATATTAAATGCAAATGCTAATAAAACTAATAAACAAATGCTATAATAAGTAATTTTTTTCATATCAAAGGCTCCTATCCTAAATTTCCCTATGCTAATTATACACTAATTTCCTCATTTTGTAAAGTTACAATATAGTTACAAATCGGATTTAAAAAACCGTTCTGCTTTATTGATATCCGATTTTACCTGATGTGCAAGTTGTTCGGGAGAATCAAATTTTCGTTCATCCCTTACAAATTCCAAAAACTGTACAACCGCCTGTTTTTGGTATAAATCTTCCTCGAAATGCAGCAAATGAGATTCAAGTTTTGGCTCATTTTCAAGAGAAAAAGTGGGCAAAATCCCAAAATTACTAATTGCAGGAATCCACTCTTCAGCAATCAGAACCCTTGTAAAATAAACTCCATGCCGCAAGGGTGGAAATTGACCGCTTATATTGGCAGTTGGAAAGCCTAAGCTTTTTCCTACCTGCCTGCCCGACTCTATTCTTCCCTCTATTTCCAACGGATGACCCAAGCATTTTAATGCTTCATCAAGCTTTCCGTCCTCCAGCAAAGAACGAATCCGACTGGAGCTGACCGTTTCACCATTCAGACAAACCGAAGGGATGATTTCTGTCCGAAACTCATCAAAAGCCGACAGAGTTGCCACACTTCCGGCGTGACGGTAGCCGAACCGATAATTCTCCCCTGCTATCACATATCTTGCATTTATTTTTTCAATCAAATATTCCTTCACAAACTGTTCGGGTAACAGGGTCCTTATTGTATCATCAAAGGGCAGAAAGAGTACCTTATTAACTCCGTAAGAAATACAAAGCTTTTCCTTTTGCCGATTATTCGTCAGCAAACGGGGGGGTTGACCAAACAAGGCTTTCGGATGTGTCTCAAAGGTCAACAATATAACCGGTAATAAGGTTTCCTTCTTTAACTCCTCTGCTCGGCGAAGTAATGCCTGATGTCCCATATGCACTCCGTCAAACATTCCCAGAACAGCAATACAACCGTTTTTCATTCTTACTCCTCTTCCAAAAACATGGTTTCAGGTTTTATATAACAACCATACGGTCGTTTTTCTGCCACAGCCGTACACAAAAAGTTTCCCCGTTCGGAAAACACCTTGACCTTTTCATTGTAAACAGCAGTTTCATAAATAACAGGAGCTCCATTTTTAATTCTATGCTCCTGCTCTTTATTTACAGTAACAGACGGATATGGAAATACACTGTGCGTAGGAATCAGTGTATAATCCCCCTGTTCTAACTGCTCTAACGATACGGCATCTTCAATCGAAAACTGACCGGATGCACAACGCTTTAAAGAATCCAGACAAGCTCCACAACCTAAGGAAACACCCAAATCATGAGCAAGAGAACGAATATAGGTCCCCTTTGAGCAATGCACATCAACCTCTGCGTGAACACCGTCAAAGGAAACTAGCTCCAAGGAATAAATCGTTATATTCCGACCTTTTCTTTCTACCTCTATCCCTTTTCTTGCCATTTCATACAGTTTTTTCCCGTTTTGTTTAATGGCAGAAAACATTGGCGGAATCTGGACTTGCTCTCCTGTAAATTGATGCAACACTGTGTTTAACTGTTCTTTAGCAATATCAACCTCGCATCTTTTGATGACTGTTCCATCCATATCATAACTGTCCGTTTCGCAGCCCAGCAAAATTCCGGCACGATACCGCTTATCCTTATTCAGCAAAAAATCAGAAACCTTGGTGGCTTTTCCAACCAATACGACTAAAACTCCGGTTGCCATAGGATCAAGGGTTCCTGCATGGCCTACCCGTTTGGTCTGCATAGTACGGCGCACTGCATAAATGATATCATGAGAGGTATTTCCCCGAGGCTTATCAATCAATAAAATTCCGTTCATAAATCCCCCAGTTGTCCCTTGACTTTCTCTACTAATTGCTCGATTGCTTCTTTTAATGGCATTGATGTAGTATAGCCGCTTGCTCTTAAGTGACCGCCTCCTCCAAAGCTCTTTGCAATCTCTGCAACATCTACCGTTTCATCCGATCTTAAACTCACTTTAAAACTGCCCGCTTCGCGTTCATGAAAAAATGCTCCCACATTCACACCTGCAATGGACAACATCATAGAACCTCCCCCCTCTGTATCATCAGAGGTAAATTCCAATTTCTCAGAACGTTCCATAGTCAAATGGGTCACCGCAATTCTGTTATGGGAAAACAACTGCATTTTATCCACACATTCCGCCTGAAACCGCAAACTTCCCATGGTTACCTGTTCATACAGTTTTCGATTGATGAATGTCGTATCCACTCCCATTTCCATTATCGACGCTGCAATCCGCATGGTGCGAGGGGTGGTATTACTGTAACGAAAGCTTCCGCTGTCCGTAGAAAGAGCCGTATAAATACAAGTTCCCATTTTACGGTTCATCACATTGGCCTCAACGGCAAGCTGATATACCAGTTCTGCAGTTGCTGCTGTCTCCGCATCTACATAAGAAAGCTGACCAATGGGTTCATTGGTAATATGATGGTCGATACAAGCCGTTTTTCCGCAATAAAGAATCTGACGGTTTCCCAAACGGGTTACATCACTGCAATCTACCGCAATCACCAAATCATATTCTTGAAATTCACCGTTAAAAACCTGATATTCTCCCCCTAAATAATCAAAACGGGAAAGGGGTTCTTCTTCCAATATCACATACGGTGTACTGTTTAATTGTTTGATTAATTCCGCCAGTGCATAACAGGAACCCAAAGCGTCCCCATCAGCACGAAGGTGAGGCAACAGTGCAATCCGTTCTGCCTCTTTGATCCATTCAAGTAACCGTTTCATGACTCTTCGTCCCTTTTTACACTGTTAATTAAATTACAAATTCTTGCGCCTTCGGAAATGGAATCATCCAGTTTGAAAATCAATTCCGGTGTGGCACGAAGCTGCACTTTTCTTGCAATTTCCCGACGCAAAAAGCCTTTCGAGCTTTCCAAGCCCTTAATTGCATCCTTTTGCGCCTCTTCCGTTCCCAAAACGCTGATATTCACTTCCGCATAAGACAAATCCTTGCTTACACGAACATTGGTAACACTGACCATAGAAGGAATTCTGGGGTCCTTGAGCATGGGAATCAGCATACTTAATTCCCGTCTGACCTCTTGAGAAATCCTGTCAATTCTGGCATAAGACATAGTTTACCCTCTGCCTTTCTCCCACATAAAAATTTGGCAGCTTACCGTGGGCAGATAAGCTGCCTGGAAATTACTGTTCAATCTGTTCCATTTCGAAACATTCGATAATGTCGCCTTCTTTAATGTCGTTGAAGTTTTCAATTCCCATACCACATTCATAACCGCTGGCAACTTCTTTTGCGTCATCCTTGAAGCGTTTTAAAGAATCAAGCTTTCCTTCATGAATGATAATTCCGTCACGAACCACACGGACATCACAGTTACGGCTGATTTTTCCGTCAACTACATAGCTTCCCGCAATGGTTCCCACGCCACTTACTTTAAAGGTTTGTCTGACCTCTGCATGACCCAGAACCACTTCGCGGAACTTGGGATCCAGCAAGCCCTTCATGGCAGATTCCATTTCTTCAATGGCTTCGTAAATGACACGGTACATTCTCATATCAACACCGGTCATTTCTGCCGTTGCACGGGCAGAAGAATCGGGTCGTACATTAAATCCAACGATAATTGCATTGGAAGCCTGCGCCAAAATGACATCAGATTCAGTAATACCGCCCACACCGCCGTGGATGGTTTTTACTCTGACTTCTTCGTTGGACAGTTTTTCCAAGGACTGCTTGACAGCTTCCAAAGAACCTGCTACATCAGCCTTTACGATGATATTCAGCTCCTTCATTTCCCCGTCTTTAATACAATCAAACAGATTATCCAAAGAAATCTTTTGCTGAGCTGCAATTTTTTCATCTTTAATCTTTTGCTTTCTTGCTTCTACAACCGCTCTTGCCTTCTTTTCATCATCTACTGCATAGAAGATGTCACCGCCCTGAGGAGTTTCAGAAAGACCTGCGATTTCAACAGGCACGGAGGGACCTGCCTCTGTAATTCTGTTTCCTTTAAAATCAAGCATTGCTCTGACACGGCCTACTGCAGTACCGGCAACGATAATATCACCGGAACGCAAGGTTCCTTTTTGCACCAGAACCGTTGCAACAGAGCCTCTGCCCTTATCCAGACGGGATTCAATAACGGTTCCTTTTGCACGGCGGTTGGGGTTGGCTTTCAGTTCCTTCATTTCAGCAACCAGCAACACCATTTCTAAAAGGTTGTCAATCCCCTCTTTTTTCTTAGCAGAAATGGGAACACAAATGGTATCTCCGCCCCATTCTTCAATCAACAAATCATGCTCGGTCAGTTCCTGCTTGATACGATCGGGATTTGCCGCTTCTTTATCCATTTTGTTAATAGCAACCACAATGGTGATTCCTGCAGCTTTGGCATGGTTAATGGCTTCTATGGTCTGAGGCATAACACCGTCATCCGCCGCTACAACCAAAATGGCAACGTCCGTTACCTGAGCACCTCTGGCACGCATGGATGTAAACGCCGCGTGACCGGGTGTATCCAAAAATGTAATGGGACGGCCGTTGATTTCTACTACAGATGCACCGATATGCTGAGTAATCCCCCCTGCTTCCGTTGCAGTAACATGGGTGTCACGGATGGCATCCAGCAAGGATGTTTTACCATGGTCAACGTGACCCATCACAACCACAACGGGGCTGCGGGGCAGCAGATCCTTTTCATCATCTTCCGTATCCTGGAAGAGCAAATCTTCGTCCGTTACAATAATTTCCGGTTCTAATGTTACATGAAATTCTTCTGCAATCAAGGATGCGGTATCATAATCAATGATTTCGCTGACGGATGCCATAACACCGAGTAAAAACAGTTTTTTCACCACTTCCACTCCGGACACACCAATCCGCTCTGCAAATTCACCCACTCCAATCGTTTCAGGAATTGCTACTACTTTTGGTTCTTCCTTTTTGGGTGCCTTTTCCTTGACAGGCTGTTCCGATTCTTTTTTCATGGGTTGATTTTTTTGCTGCTTATTTTTATTTCCTTTTTTTATTTTCTGTTTCGTAGGTGCCTGATCAATCAGCTTATCGTCAGATACCAGTTTTTCAATTTTTTCTGTATCAAGACGTTCCAAATCAACATTGGAAGAACGGGTATCAACGTAACGAACCGTCTTTTCCTGTTTTTTCTCTTTCT
>JAZURC010000169.1:0-10806 GCA_045606005.1 Clostridia bacterium | reverse complement strand
ATAAGGCTTTATACCATGTCCTTCATCCAACTGCTCCAACTGTTTTTTTGCATTTTCTGCAAGAGAAAGAGTTTGCTCCAGCTGTTCACGGGCATATTTCATCAAAAAGCTTCCCCAGAGAGTATCCGAAATTGATTGCTCAGGGAATTGAATGGCATTTTTCATCCAATTACGGTAAAAAGGAATGGAGCGAAGAAACTCATACAGATTCAGAATCAGACTCATCAAAGGCTTGTCATCTCTTTCGCCGTACCATTCCACCAATGCTGCCATTTTCTCACCCTGTTGTTCGTATAAAAGCCCAAACGCCTCCTCCAACGCATCTTGCTTTAGCATCTCTGCTTCCGCAGGCTCGGACAGTTTAAAATCATAAGGCAGCTCTGTTTTTTGAAAATGACATTTTATCAGATTCATACAAAAGGAATGCATGGTGGTAATTTCTGCATTCCCAAGCAAAGCCAACTGGCGGCGCAACCTTTCGTTGCGGGGATTTTTTTCTATCCCTGCCACGATTGCCCCACCGATTTTTTGTTTCATTTGTTTTGCAGCTGCGTTGGTAAAGGTTACCACAAGCAAGCGGTCCACATCCACGGGATGCTCGGGGTCTGTAATCATCTGAATCACCCGTTCTACCAAAACAGCCGTCTTTCCCGAACCGGCTGCAGCAGACACAAGGGTATCAGTATGGCGGATTGAAATCGCTTCCTGCTGTTCTTTGGTCCATTTCATTTCAGCCATTTTCTTCCCCCTCCATCCGTTTCATAATTTCTTCCTTGGGCAAATCAACAAAGCTGCGGCATCTTCCCGTCTTTCCTTCAAATCCGCATACAGAGGAGTAAGGGCAATAAGTACAGGAAAATTCCCGTTTTGTTTTCACAGGAAACACATCCGCGCGTCCCTTTTGAATTTCATTCGATAACCGTCTTAAACAAGATTTTACCTGTTTTCTCAGCAACTCAAGTTCATGTGCCGTAGCCACACTCCCGCCATATCCGCCTTTTTTCAGAATACGGGCAGGAATCAGGTCAGAACCCCCCTCACAGTTTTCGTCCATGGCAAGCATCACTGCACTGTCTGCAAGAACAATCCCCTTCATTTTATAACTTTTCTGCAATTCCTTTAGCAATTCCGTTCCGTCCAGTGTTGTTTCTGTTCTGGTATAAGGGTCTTTGACGGAAAAATAGAACGCGCCTGCCGGCGCTTCATCCTTACACATAGCATCAAGGTAGGTAATGAGCTGCAGATTCAATCCGTAATACACATCATTTAAGTAAAAATCCTTTTCGCCTGATTTATAATCAATAATCCGAATCCAAGAACCTTCTGGAGTACGGTACACATCAGCACGGTCAATCTTTCCTGTTAGGGTAACAGGTTTTCCCTCAGATGTATATAATGTAACGGGGGGCAAATCCCCCTTTTCACTAAATTCCAGCTCATACCCTAAAGGACGGAACAAGCCGTTTTTAAAATGCAAACTGATCACATAGATTTTTTTTGCAAGCAAGCGTTTTAGCCTTGCCGTCAGGTACACATACCGTGGCGAGCTTACCAACAATCCGCCAAACCATTGGGGAAGGGATTCTTCCACAATTCTGTCCACCAGCCAGGTACATTCCTCTTGTGTGATGGTTTGCCATTCCAACGATGCCGACTGGTCAATCAATCGGGCGCTTTTTTCTAAAATATCATGCAAAAAGCTCCCTGTGTCAGGTGCTCCCAAGCGATATTGACGCCGTTCCTTTGCTTTCAGATGATAGGTAGCATGAAAAGAAAAGGGACATTTATGAAACCGCTCCAGGCGGGACACACTTACATTCATTCCTCTTTTGTATAGTGCATTGATTGTTTCAGGAGACAGAGTAACCTGTTGCCAATCTCCCGTCCGATTCAACATAGAAAGTTTATCCTTCCACTCAGGACGGGTAACAAACCACTGTTTTGCCCGTGCATACTGTTCCGGCTGTTCAGCCATTTTAGAAAAGGTATAGCCGGGTGCACTGACCAAAGGCAGAGTGGTTACAGCTTTCAGCTTCGGGAACAACTCATAAATGCGGTTCACAATCTGAGAGGCGGCTTTTGCCGTCTGGTCCATATCACTTTTCCGATAACTGAAAACAAGCCTTTCCCGTGCCAGAGAAATCACTTTATAGATAATTTCCTGTTCCATATAGGCGGCTTTTTGCCGGCTTGTTGCCGTTTCCAGTCCAAAAGCTTCCAGAATATCCCGTTCCGTTCCGTCCAACAAGCCGCTTCGTTCTCCGCTTGCGGGAAATTCTCCTTCGTTAACGCCCATAACAAACAGGCACCGCACACCGTCTCCCACAAAACGATCTGCAGAGCTTATGGTGACACTGTCAAGGCTTTGGGGAACAGAACCGACGGAGGAGGAACCAAAGCCCTCTTCTACCAATTCCATAAACTTGAAAAAGCTTCCCTTATCCTCTCCTGCCAATGTAACCACCTGATCCAGTACATGAAGCAAAATATTCCATAGTTGGCGGTATTCTTCGCTTAACCGCTGCTCTCCCTTTTGACGAAACTGTTCCGTTTTTTTCACTAGTTTTTCATACATTTGCAGGGATTCCAAAAACAAAAACAAGGTTTTTGCCTGCTCAAGATACGGTCTGGCTCCCTTTACATTTTCCCAAAGATTTTTCAAAGGAGTGACCAGTAAATGACGGGCGGTTTCAATTTCTTCCCGATTAAATTCGCAATTTTCATCTGAAAAAGCACGATTCAGCTTGTCCGTCCATTTTTCATCCTCTGTCCAGATAGTGCCAAACACTCCATAGGCAAGAGCAAAATTTTCCAGCGCATCTCCCTGCTCTTTGGATAAGGGGCTAAAATAGGATTTCACATAATGAAATACCGATTCGTAATTCCAATTATGCTCAAAGATATCCCCAAAGGACATCAAAAAGGTCACCAACGGATGACTGACCACCGGCTCCTTCTGATCGGTAAAATAAGGAATGTCAAACATTTGGAACACCTGCTCCAATACGTCTTCATATCCGGAAAGATTTCTTGATACAACCGCAAAATCACGGTATCGCATCCCTTCCTCGCGGCACAGTCGGACAATTTCTGCACCAACCATTTCTGCCTCCATGTAAGGATTGTCAGCGACAAACAACTGTAATTGCTGTGGCTCGTTTTCCCATTGAGCCCCTGAATAAGCAAAAAACTGCTCACTTAAAAATTGCAATTCCGAAGGCTTTGTATCTCCCTGCACAAAGACAAATTCAGGATTCATGGCAGAAAACGCTTCCATATTCCGAATGGTCGACCGAAAACAAAGCTTGGTTTCATCGGTTTGATGATATCCTTCCGTTACCAGACCGATATAAACCTCCTTGCACAGTCCGTTTAAAACAGAAATCAATTTTCTTTCCTGAACGGTAAACCCGCTGAAATAATACAAAATCAAGGTGGTATCTGACAATTTTGCTTGTTCAGGTTGTTTGGTTAACAGCGTTGTCAAACGAGTCAAATCATCATCGGCATCCCGCCCCGCTTTTTCGGAAAGCTCTATGAACTGTCTGTAAACCAACGCCATATCTGCTAATTTTTCCTGCAAATAGGGATGCTCCTCCAGTTCCTTCATTTTCTCGAATAAGGTTTCGGGAAAGATTTCGGAATGTTTCAGCTCCGCTACAGTTTTACACATGGTATCCACAAACCCTTTTTTCTCAATACTGGTTTTGTACACCGTAAGCTTGGAGGAACATTTCTGTAATGCCTGCTCCATTAAAATCAGTTTGCCAGAGCCCGCAATATATTCACCGCTGTTCCCTGTCCGTTCAAAAATTTCCTGAGCAAAACGGTGAAAGCTTGTAACGTTGGTTCCGTATTTTTGCAAATCAAGAAAAGAGGTTTCTCCCGAAAGAGAAAATTGCTCCGGAACAATCAAAAGGGTACGGCTGCTTTGCATCGCCAACTGACGGCAATGCTCTTGCAACGCCTCTCTGTCAGTTCCATAAAAAAAACACAAGCCCATTTCGCTCACTCCTTTTCGGTTATCATATTATTTCAACGATTATCATCAATCACAATTCTTCTATTGTTCATTATATCACTTTCTTCAGAAATTGACAAGATAAAAAATTATCAAAACGGAAGTATATCATATAACCTGATTTTTCCTTGACTTTTTTTTGAAAATATGATACGCTTAATAAAAATAGCAAGGGAGAATCATGATGATTGGATTGATTGGCGCAATGCGCATTGAAGTAGAAGCATTACAACAGGAAATGACACAAAAAAAGAAGGAGGTCATCAGCGGGATGACCTTTGTCAGCGGATTATTGCAAGGAAAAGAAGTGGTGGTAGCCGAAAGCGGTGTAGGAAAAGTATTTTCTGCCCTTTGCGCACAAACGATGATTTTGCATTTTAAGGTAACACAAATTATAAACACCGGCGTTGGCGGAACATTGACAGATAAGCTGTCTATCGGTCAAATCGCCATTGCAGATGAGGTGGTTCAGCACGATATGGACACCTCTCCTTTAGGTGACCCTGTGGGATTGCTTTCGGGAATCAACAGGGTAAAGCTCCCCTGCGACCCCAACATTATTCACTTACTGGAAGAAAGTGTAAAGAAAACGGGAATCCCTTATAAAATCGGCACCATTGCCTCAGGGGACCAGTTTATTCATTCCAATGAACAAAAAGAAAGAATTGTTTCTCAGTTTCAGGGGATTTCCTGCGAAATGGAAGGTGGCGCAATCGGTCATGCCTGCTACATCAACAAGGTTCCCTTCGGGGTTCTTCGTGCTATTTCTGATGATGCAGACGGCAATTCTCCCACAGATTTTCCTGCCTTTGTTGCAAAATCCGTTGAGGTTTCTCTACAGGTAATCCGTAATTATTTACAGTTAATCTGATTGTGTTTAAAAAAGCAAATTGGGCTATATCAAAATGATGTTGTTTTGCTACAGGTCTTTTTTGAAAATTTTTCAAATAAAAGGACAACTCAGATTTACTGAATTGTCCCTATAATTGCATATTTTTTTCTTATCATGCCTATATTTTCAGCAGTTTTTTTGAGATGTCAACAGAAAGAGATTTCTATTGACACAAAATTTGCTGAGATACCTATTCACAAGCAAGTTCAATGTTTGTCTAAGCTTTGTGGTTTACCTCATTCCGATACTGTTCCTTTTATTAGTACACATCGTTTGTTCTTGTAATGGGATTTAACGGATACGGACTATAATCCGTAAATTTCAAATCGCCGTAAAGTCCTCTCACAAAGCCTTCAACACTTTCCTGGTTATAACTGTAGCAATTAACAAAGGTATGAGCGGCGGTAAAATAGTTAAAGAAGATGTCTGTACTTCCAAAGGAAACCGCAACTGATTTTTCCACACCTTTAATCATAATGCTACGCATCATCTGACATTCCTTACCGAAGAAATAGGGTCCTCCGGCAGGTGCATGGAATCCGATATAGGTTGCATATACGATAAGGTCATAGTCATCCAGTGTGTCATTATCCTCGTATGTAAACCCTACCTGATAATCCACTTCTGCCCCATATCTTTCAAATTCAGGTATCATATATTTTTCCAAACTGTTTTGGCAAAGGGCAGAATAACCGATATATACGATTTTTACTTTTTTGATTTTATTTTTATCAACTGGTACAAACCCTGTTCTGTTGGCGGTCAGGGTCAGCCCCTTTTCAGCAATTTCCCAAGCAAGCTTATGAATATTGTTGGCAATTTTTTCTCTTTGCTCGTCGGTCGGGTACTGAACTTCTCCTTCAGAGAACAATCCGACTTTTTCTTTTAATTTGAAAATTCTGCGGCACGCATCATCAAGTCTGCTTTCCGAAAGTTCCCCTGAAAGGACTGCTTTTTCTATCATATCAATATAATCAAGAGGAGGTGCGATAATCATGTCCATTCCCGCCTTCAGGCATTCAACATATACCTGCTCTCTCGGATATACTGCCAAAAATGCTTTCATGGTAGAGTCATCAGACAGGCAGACTCCTTCAAAGCCTAACTTTTCTTTGATCAATCCCGTTATTACCTTATGGGAAAGCGTACATGGCAAAAGCGAACCGTTCACTGTCGTATCGTCAACTGCCTTAAAGGTGTTGTGTTGTATCATAATACTATCAACGCCTGCTTCAATACATGCCATAAATTCTCTGCCCTGTGTTTTTTCCCATTCTTCATAGCTTAATGAATAGGAAGCAGTGCAAAAATGAGAATCTCTGTATTCATAAGGATCGCAACCGGGGAAATGCTTTGCCCCGGACCCGATATTTGCATCTCTGATTCCTTCTACAAATGCAGAAAGAAGCTCGCAGTTATTGTCAGTATCAGAGGAAAGATGACGCAAGTCTCTGTAGCAACCTGCATTATCCGCAACAGGGCTCCATACCCAACGAAAACCCGTAGCACGAATATCATCTCCCAGGTATTTTGCATACCGATATGCAATTTCAGGATCTCTGGTTGCCCCAAGCCCTGCAGAGGTAGGAAGTGTGGCATGGCCTTCAAATTTATTTTCAGCAATTCCCTGTGGTGCATCCAAGGCAGGTATCATCGGGATTTTCATACATTTATTCACATAATTTTCAAAATTAATAAACATGTTTTCTTTTCTTCCCAACAAGTCAGGATTGCCAAGCTCAGTTTCTATTGAGCGATAAACCTCTTTTAATTCAGTACTTACCCAAACTCCGCCAATGGGATTATCGGTAAAATATTGTCTGGGGTTCTCAATATACTGCAGTTTGTTCAAATGAAATATCATAGTCTGTCCGATTTTTTCGCGCAAGGTAAGGTCTTCGATTTTTGGAATAGCCATATTATGATCTCCTTTATTTTATGATTCATTGCCCACATTTTACCATAGATAATCAGGAATGTCAACCCAAATTCAGATAAAACCAGAAACATTTTTTATTTTATAAAATCTTATTTGAATTATAAAAAACACTTGCATTTTTATTCGTTTTGGTGTATAATATTACAGAACGACTATTGGGAGGTACAGAAGATGGATTTATCACAGATTCAAGCCCTGGACCAGCAACATTTTATGAATGTGTTCGGTCCCAGAACACCTGTTTGTTTTACAAAAGGCGAGGGTGTATATTTATACGATACTGACGAAAAAAAATATATGGACCTGTTTGCAGGGATTGCAGTAAATGCCTTAGGATACAATCATCCTGTGTGGACAAAGAAAATGTGCGAATATCTTAGCCAGGGAGTATTACATACATCCAATATTTATTATGTAGAAACTCAAGCCAAGCTTGCAAAAAAGCTGACCGATTCCACCTGTGCTGACAAGGTTTATTTTGCAAACAGCGGTGCAGAGGCAAATGAATGTGCCATTAAGCTTGCAAAAATTTATCAGTACAAAAAAGGAAACTCCGAAAAATACAAAATTATTACCCTGAATCATTCCTTCCACGGAAGAACTCTGACAACGGTTGCTGCAACGGGTCAGCCCAAATATCAGGCACCTTACAAGCCTTTGACTCCCGGCTTTATCCACGCAGAGCTCAATGATTTTGAAGGATTGAAGGCATTGGCAGACGACTCTGTCTGTGCCATTATGGTAGAGCCCATTCAAGGGGAAAGCGGTGTTTATCCGGCTGATAAGGAATATTTAAAGAGGCTGCGTGCACTTTGTGACGAAAAGGATATTTTGCTGATTTTCGATGAAGTTCAGACAGGGGTCGGACGGACAGGTGTCCTTTATGCCTATCAACAATTCGGCATAGAGCCTGACATTTTCACCACTGCAAAAGCATTGGGAAACGGTATGCCCATCAGCGCTTGCTGTGCCAAAGATTTTGTGGCTTCTGCCTTCTCCCCCGGAGATCACGGCGGAACCTTTGGGGGAAACGGATTTGCCTGTTGTGCAGGTCTTGCGGTACTGGAATGTATCGAACAGGAAAATCTGCTTGATAACGCCAAAACCGTTGGTGCCTACTTAAAAGAAAGCTTAGAAAAAATTAATTCGCCCCATATCCTTGAAGTTCGCGGAATGGGCTTGATGATTGGAATTGAAACAGACAATACAAAACTTTATCAGCAAAAACTGTTTGAACAAGGGTATTTGGTAGGAACTGCAGGGGGTACGGCACTTCGGTTAGTTCCTCCCCTGATTCTTACAAAAGAACAGGCATCTGAATTTATTGCCGTCTTTACAAAGATTATAAATGAATAAATATACATTTTTGAAATGAGGTTATCCAATGAAACATTTATTATCCATTCATGACATTACAACAGATGAAGCAAAACAGATTTTATCTGTTGCACAGGACTTAAAAGAAAAACAGAAAAAAGGAATCCCCCACCCTGTTTTAAAGAATAAAACACTGGGAATGATTTTTTCCAAATCCTCTACCAGAACAAGAGTTTCCTTTGAAGTTGGAATGTATCAGCTGGGAGGTCACGCCCTCTTTTTGTCCTCCAACGATATTCAGCTGGGCAGAGGGGAAACCATTTATGATACGGCAAATGTGCTGTCCCGTTATTTAGACGGTATCATGATAAGAACCTTTGAGCAAAGTGATGTGGAGGATCTGGCAAAATTCGGATCTATTCCGATTATCAACGGTCTTACCGACCTGTTGCACCCCTGTCAGGCTCTTACCGATATGCTCACCATTACCGAGCACAACGGAAAACTGGAAGGGTTAAAGCTTGCTTATCTTGGGGACGGAAACAATATGACCCACTCACTCCTGTATGCAGGAGCAAAATTGGGTATGAATGTTTCTGTGGCAACGCCAAAAGGCTTTGAATGTAATGAAGAAGTGGTTGCAAATGCAAAAGAGGATGCCAAAAAGACGGGCGCTGTCATTGACATTTCTTATGACCCTGTTCAGGCAATCAAAGATGCAGATGCAGTTTACACCGACACATGGCTCAGCATGGGTCAAGAGGGCTCTAAAGAAGAACGGCTGAAGGTCTTTAAAGACTATCAGGTAAACGGTGCTCTTATGAAGCACGCAAAAGAGGACGCTATCTTTTTACATTGTCTTCCCGCTTATCGCGGTTATGAGGTAACCGAAGAAGTCATAGACGGACCTCAATCCGTTATTTTTGACGAAGCAGAGAACAGATTACACACCCAAAAAGCAATTATGGCGTTATTGATGGCTGACTAAGGAGGAAACAACAGTGATTACAACTGACAAAGGATTTCAAATCCGCCAGGCAGTGGCAGAGGATATTCCCTTCATTCTTGAAGTAACCAGAGAAGCATTTGAAAAATATGTTGAAATGGCAGAGATTGAAAATACGGAGGCATTGAACGAAACGGAAGATGATATTCTGGACGATATTGAAAATAAATATGTATTTGTTGCTTTTATTGACGGGATTCCCGTGGGAAGTGTCCGCGTGGATGTAAGGGATGACAAAACCGCATATTTAAGCCGTTTCGGTGTTCGCCTTGCCTTTCAGAGCAACGGAATCGGAAAGGCGCTGATGAATGTTGTTGACCGTACTATGATAGATGCCGGGGTTGAAAAAATAGTTCTCCATACCGCATCTACCGTCACCTCTTTGGTTCGGTTTTACTATGCAAGAGGGTTTTATATTGACTCCACAACCAAGGATCGGGGCTATGTTCGGGCACTCTTGGTAAAGGATTATACCAAGCCTGTAAAAAAAGAGCGAGCTTGGTAAAAATAACGCTTGACATTCTACAAGATATGGTGTATAATTAGGATACAATACAAAGTCTTGTGTAACTGACGGAATTTTGTGGGAAACCACAAGGGAGCACAGGACCTGTAGCAAGAATGAGCAAAATGCCCTGACTTGCTTTAAGCCGACCGTCTGGGCAGATTCATTTATTGAGTCTGCCCTTTTGATTTCAGATAGGAGGAATGATGATGGAATTTAAATCAGGAGCTTGGCAAACAACCATAGATGTTCGTAATTTTATTCAAACAAATTATACACCCTACGAAGGAGATTCTGCCTTTTTAGCCGGTCCCACTCCCAGAACAACGGAGCTGCGGAATAAACTGGACCTGCTGTTGCAGGAAGAACGGAATCGTGGCGGTGTTTACGAAATTGATACTGAAACCGCAGCCTCCCTGACCTCCTTCCCACCCGGATATCTGGACAAGGATAAGGAATTGATTGTAGGACTGCAGACCGATGTTCCCTTAAAGCGTGCGGTAAATCCCTTCGGTGGAATCCGTATGTGCCGTGATGCCTGCAAAAGCTACGGCAAAGAGCTGTCTCCTAAAATCGAAAGTGAATTCAAATACCGTACCACCCATAATGACGGTGTATTTCGGGTTTACACCGACGAAATCAGAAAAGCAAGAAAAAGCGGAATTATCACAGGTCTGCCTGACGCTTACGGCAGAGGAAGAATTATTGGGGATTACAGACGGGTTGCCCTGTATGGCGTTGACAAACTCATTGAAGAAAAAGAAAAGGACAATCAGGCACTTGCACAGGAATTGATGTCGGAAGACAATATCAGATTGCGGGAAGAGGTTTACCGTCAGATTGATTTCTTGAAAAAGCTGAAGGATATGGCACAATCTTATGGATATGACATCAGTCTTCCTGCAAAAGACACAAAAGAAGCTATTCAATGGCTGTATTTTGCCTATCTTGCTGCCATTAAGGAGCAAAACGGTGCAGCAATGTCTTTGGGTCGTGTCAGTACATTTCTTGACATTTACATGGAACGGGATTTCAAACGGGGAACCCTGACGGAAGAACAGGCCCAGGAGTTGATGGATGATTTTGTCATGAAGCTTCGGATGGCTCGTCATCTGCGTACTCCCGC
>JAZURC010000168.1:0-3290 GCA_045606005.1 Clostridia bacterium | reverse complement strand
TAATACCGGCTGGTCAATCTCTACAAAGGGCAATGCCTCAGGCTTTGAAGGATCACAAAGAGTCTCACCAATGTTAATATCCGTAATACCGGAAATGGCAATCAACTCCCCGACCCCTGCCTCTTCAATGGCAATCCGTTTTAACCCTTCAAAATTATATAAGGTGGAAATTTTTGCATTCTTGTTGGTGCCGTCATTACGGCAAATGGTGACGGGTGCCCCTAATTTTGCAATCCCCCGTTCTACTTTGCCAATGGCAATCCGACCGGTGTATTCATCAAAATCTATGTTTGACACCAACATCTGAAAAGGCTCATCCATATTTCCTTTGGGCGGTGCAATGTGATTGACAATCAATTCAAACAAGGGCTTTAAATCCGACTCCTTAGGGTTCTCCGGAGCCTCGCTTGCCCAACCGTCTCTGGCAGAGGTGAAAATGACAGGAGAATCAATCTGTTCATCCGTTGCATCCAAATCCAAAAACAACTCCAATACCTCGTCAACCACCTCATAAGGACGGGCATTGGGACGGTCTACTTTATTTACAACAATAATCGGTCTTAAGTCCAGTGCCAGTGCCTTTTTCAGTACAAATCTTGTCTGGGGCATACAGCCTTCAAAGGCATCAACCACAAGTAACACCCCGTCTACCAGTTCAAGGCTCCGCTCTACCTCACCGCCAAAATCCGCATGACCCGGCGTGTCCACCACATTAATTTTAATGTCCTTATAAAAAAGCGAGGTGTTTTTTGCAAGAATGGTAATCCCCCGTTCCCGCTCCAGATCATTGGAATCCATGACCCGTTCCGCTACCTGCTCATTTTCACGAAAGGTTCCGCTCTGCTTGAGCATTGCATCCACCAATGTAGTCTTTCCATGGTCAACATGGGCGATAATTGCTATATTTCTGATTTTATCTTGTGTTATCATCATTTGAAATCTCCCTTCATCATTAAAATAGTATATCATATTTTTCCTCTTTTTACAATCTTTTTTATAAAAAATAAATTAAAATGCCTAAATTTTAAAATTTTATTATGAAACTTTTTACAAAACCTTGATTTTTTATCAGATTTGTTATATAATGTTATAATAATTTGATAAAAATACGCAAAGGAATTCTTGTTATGATTTGTAATAATATTCTCGAAGCAATGGGAAATACTCCCCTGATTCGTTTGCAACACATGGCAGACTCGGAGAGTGCTGAAATTCTGGTAAAATTTGAAGGCTTGAATGTGGGCGGTTCTATTAAAACCCGCACCGCTTTGAATATGATTCTTGAGGCGGAAGAAAAAGGTCTGATTCATGAAAATACCGTCATTGTTGAGCCTACAAGCGGAAATCAGGGTATTGGTCTGGCATTGGTTGGGGCTGTCCGTGGCTACAAAACAAAAATCATTATGCCCGATTCGGTCAGCGAGGAGCGAAGAAAATTGGTGAATCATTACGGTGCGGAAGTGGTACTGGTTCATGACGAAGGCAACATTGGAGACTGTATTGAAGAATGTTTACGGATTGCATTGGAAATGAAGGCAAATGATAAAAATGTATTTGTTCCCCAGCAATTTGAAAATCCTGCTAACCCCGCCATTCAGCGCTCCCGTACTGCCGTGGAGATTTTAGAGCAGGCTGGAAAATCTATTCACGGTTTTTGCTCCGGAATCGGCACAGGAGGCACAATTACCGGAATCGGCGAAGCTTTAAAAGAAAAAAATCCGGATATTACCATTTGGGCAGTAGAGCCGGAAAATGCCGCAATTTTGTCAGGTGGCTCTATCGGAACTCATATTCAGATGGGAATTGGAGACGGCCTCATCCCCCCAATTCTTAACTGT
The DNA here is from genome assembly GCA_045606005.1 of Clostridia bacterium. Lineage (GTDB taxonomy): Bacteria > Bacillota > Clostridia > HGM11514 > HGM11514 > SIG438. The sequence continues at coordinate 1,452 of JAZURC010000168.1, read as the reverse complement.
GATATATACAATGATATTTGTATTATTAAAGATGAAGAAGCCATTCAATGCTCGAAGGATTTGGCATCCAAGGAAGGCATTATGTGTGGAATCAGTAGCGGAACCAATGTTGCCGCAGCTTTAAAAATGGCAAAAAAATTAGGAAAAGGAAAAACGGTGGTTACAATACTTCCCGATACTGCAGAACGGTATTTTTCCACTCCTCTTTTTGCTTAAGATATTCGGCTCCTTATTCGCCCATGATAAGGATGCCGCACTTCTATTTGGTGGGCAGAAAGGCTATGATAACTTATGCAAAGTAACAAACGACCCGAAACAATGGAACGCATTAACACAAAGGCACTTGCCGATTCCTTTATTGAGGAACAGGTTGCTCAAATCCGCAATCAAGTTGGTGACAAAAAGGTTCTCCTCGCCCTTTCAGGAGGTGTGGATTCCTCTGTTGTGGCAGCATTGCTTATTAAAGCAATCGGCAAACAACTGGTATGTGTTCATGTTAACCACGGCCTGATGCGAAAAGGCGAAAGCGAGGCAGTCATTGAAGTATTCCAAAATCAGTTGGATGCAAATCTCATTTATGTTGATGCGACCGACAGATTCCTTTCTAAGCTGGAAGGAATTGATGATCCGGAGCAAAAGCGGAAAATTATTGGCGGGGAATTTATCATTGTCTTTGATGAAGAAGCCCGCAAATTTACGGATATTGATTTTCTCGCTCAAGGCACTATTTATCCCGACATTCTGGAAAGCGACGGAGTCAAAGCACATCACAATGTTGGAGGGCTTCCCGAAGATATGAAATTTGAACTGGTAGAACCCATTAAGCTTTTATATAAAGACGAGGTAAGAGTGGTGGGAAAAGCTCTCGGTCTGCCTTCTTCCATGGTCGACCGCCAACCCTTCCCCGGCCCAGGTCTTGGTGTCCGTTGTCTTGGTGCAATTACCCGCGATCGTCTGGAAGCTCTGAGAGAGGCTGATGCCATTTTAAGAGAGGAATTTGACAAAAGTGGTCTGGGTGCAACTGTGTGGCAGTACTTTATCGCTGTACCCGATGTAAAAAGCGTAGGAGTGAAAGACGATAAACGTTATGAAGGCTGGCCTGCAATTATTCGTGCGGTCAATACAACCGACGCTATGAGCGCTACTATTGAGGAAATCCCTTATCCCCTGCTGCACCATATTACAAAGCGAATCACTCACGAGGTTCCCGGCATCAACCGTGTTCTCTACGACCTCACCCCCAAACCCATTGGGACGATTGAGTGGGAATAACAGACAAAACCCCGAAAACCTTGATTTTATAAGGTTTCGGGGTTTATCTTTTTGGTCTGTGGTACTATTTTGGTACTGTTATGCGAAAATTTTTCATTTTTCGGTGTTATTCTCTGCTATATCATTTAGCTTGTCGTAGTTAATTTTATCAAGTTCTGTTGCGAGTGCCTGCTGCTTATT
>JAZURC010000167.1:0-19871 GCA_045606005.1 Clostridia bacterium | reverse complement strand
TTTACCCAATCATATTGTGGCAAAGGGAATGATTCGAAAAATCAAAGACGAGCATCCCGAGGCAAATATTGTGGCTTTGGACTATGATCCCAGTGCTACGGGAGTGAATCAGGAAAATCGCCTACGCCTGATGTTGGCGAACGCAAAAGCCAATCAAAAAAAGACTGCAGAGAACTGATTTCACTGCAGTCTTTTTTTGATTTTTTTATTCAGCAGGAGTTTCGGTTTCTTCTGCTTCTCCAGTAGCTACTTCTTCAGTAGTTGCATCTTCAGTTGTTTCTTCGGTTGCATCTTCAGTTGTTTCTTCTGCTTCTTCTTCGGGAGCAACGGCAGATACAGTGTTTTGAGAGGGAGTATAAACAACCTTAACGATAGGAGTTCCTGCTACCTGCAACTGGGTTTTGTCAACAACAATAAAGTGTGCTTCTTCGTTGGTGCCTTCAACTCTTGGGTCAGTAATTACAGAGATGTTAAAGATTTCGTTATATTTGGTGAAGGTATATTCGTTGTTTGTCCAAGAACCATCACTAAACCAACCGGTAACATCATCGTATGTGTAAGTACAGAAGAAATTTAACAGTACTTTTTTCTGGAAATCAATTAAATGGTCCTTACCCATGGGTGTGAACAACTTATCATCCAATTCGTAGTAGTAGGTGTTTTCTTCTGCAGCCAGCTTTTCGTCTGTAACAGGAGTTACGCCGTAGGTAGCTTCAAACAGATCAACCAGATTGGTATAACCGTATTCGGGTGTGTAAATGATAGCAACCTCTGTTTCGGCAGCTTCGTCTGCATAGTAATCAACAACGCAGTCAAAGGTTTCAGCAATGAAACGCAGGGGAACATAAGTACGATCCTTTACTACAACGGGAACAACATCCATTTCGTAGTTTTTGCTCTCTTCACCGTTTTTTACAGTTACATTTTTGTCGCCGATAAACAGCTTCACTTCTCTGGATTCGCTAGCAACAACAACAGATTGTTCTTCTTCGCTCCAGATTACCTCTGCACCCATCTGTTCAAAGATACCGCGCAGTCCTACCATAGTTCTGTCATTGGAAATAAAGGGTTCTGCATCGCATACCACTTCTTCATCATCCAACATTACAGTTACATAGGTTTCTTCGTCGGTTGCGGTAACAACTGCACCAAAGCAGGAAACTGCCAGGCAGAGTACCAGCACAAGACTTAACATTTTTTTCATGTTTTTTACCTCCATTGTGGAAATTTATTTATATAAAACGCAGATGCGTCTTATACCTGTAAAAATGTGCAAATGTCTCTTGTAAACCGCAATTCCAAACAATTATACCATGACATTTTGTTTTTGTCAAGGAAAAGCCGCATTTTTTCATCGAAAGTTGCAGGAAATTTCCTTCTGTCTTGACAGATAAACTGTAATATGGTAAGATAACAGTATTGAAAAATGTCGAAATTTGGGGTGAAACTGTGACCTTTCGTAAGATAATAATGATACTGGAAGAAAAACGGAACAGCTTGCTTTTTCTATTCGGCGGTATGTTGACGGTGGTCGCGGTTATCTTTTGTGTCGGATTTTTTTCCGGAGAAACAGAATCACTGGAGCCGGAGTTGGTTGCCATGGCACCAACGCCAACACCTGATATTGTGGTTGATGTAAAAGGGAATGTGACAAACCCCGGTGTTTACACACTCCCCAGCGGAAGCCGTGTACAGGATGCTGTTACAGCTGCAGGCGGATTTGCTTCAGAAGAAAATGGAGAAATAGTGAACCTTGCAAAAACTTTAATTGACGGTGAAATGATTGTCATAGGGAGAAACAAGGTGAATCTGAATACTGCCAATCAGGAAGAACTGGAAACCTTACCCAATATTGGGGAAACTCTGGCGGTACGAATGATTGAATACCGAAAAGAACACGGTGCCTTTTACAGTATTGAAGAAATCATGGAGGTACAGGGAATCGGGGAAGGTATATTTGAAAATTTGCGGGATTTGATTACTGTTTGAAGGGAGAAATTAGGATGGATAAGTTATTACAGCAACAAATAGAAAGAATATCCAAATTGTCCCATGATTTTATGGGACCGTTAAATACTATTTACAGTGCTTTTCAAATTTTGAAAATGCATGATTCGGAGGATGAAACAAGACAGACCTATTATACAGCGGCAGAACGGAATATCCGTAGAATGACGCGTATGGTGGAGCATTTTATGACCTTTTATCGTATAACACAAAAGGGAATTAAGATTGATGCCAAAATGACAGACGGCAGAGCGATGATAGAATCCTTTTGTCAGGCGGTTCGGGACAGCTTTTCAAACGGAGATGTGGAATTGATTACGAATATACAGGGAAATGGAACGGTTTGTCTGGATGAGTTGATGATTGAAAGTGCCTTTCTGAATCTGGTGTCCAACGGAATAAAAGCAACCCATGAACGTCCCTGTAAGCTTGAAATCTTTGCTGCTTTTGAACAGGGAACTTTGCTTCTTTCCGTAAAGGATTTCGGAATCGGAATCTCAACCGAAGATCAAAAACGAATTTTTGAACCGTTGATTCAACTGGGGTCATTTGACAAGGGGACAGGGCTTGGGCTTTCTATTGTTTCTGAAATTGCAGAACTTCATGGCGGGGAGGTTCTTTTAGAGAGTGAATCCGGAAGGGGAAGTACTTTTACTTTGAAAATTCCATTTCAGGCATTTATTGAATCAAAGTCCACTGATTTGAAACAGTTTAACCCCGATATGGATCGCTTGCAAAGAACAAAAATTGAATTGGCAGATTTGTTGTAAGCCGAAAAATTAACAACGGAACACCATAAAACCCGTGTTCCAAAACAGAAAACTGTTGACGAAATGTGGGGAATATGCTATAATAAATAGAAAAAAGAACGGGAAGGTTCTTTGGAATCTTCCTGTTTTTATGATAGAAGGGAATGATTGGAAATGGGTCTTACTTTGACCGAAAAAATTTTAAAAGCACATCTGATTGACGGCGTGTTTGAAAAGGGAACCGAAATCGGCTTGCGGATTGACCAGACCTTAACACAGGATGCGACGGGAACTATGGCTTATCTGGAGTTTGAAGCCATGGGGATTCCCAGAGTTAAAACAGAGCGGTCTGTTGCATACATTGATCATAACACCCTGCAAAACGGGTTTGAAAATGCAGATGATCACAGATTTATCGGTTCTGTGGCAAAAAAGCATGGCATTTATTTTTCCCGTCCCGGTAATGGTATTTGTCATCAGGTGCATCTGGAACGGTTCGGAATTCCCGGAAAAACCCTGATTGGTTCCGATTCTCATACGCCCACAGGCGGTGGTCTTGGTATGATTGCCATTGGTGCAGGTGGCTTAGATGTTGCAGTTGCAATGGGCGGCGGTGCTTATTATATTACTTATCCTGAAATTGTGAAAATTGAGCTGACAGGAAAGCTTCGTCCTTGGGTTGCCGCAAAAGATGTGATTTTGGAAGTATTAAAGAGAATGTCTGTTAAGGGCGGCGTCGGAAAAGTAATCGAATACTGCGGCGAGGGTGTGAAAACGCTGACTGTACCGGAACGTGCTACCATTACCAATATGGGCGCTGAGCTTGGTGCCACCACTTCTATTTTTCCGTCCGATGAGCTTACGTATGAATTTATGAAAGCCCAGAAAAGAGAACAGGATTGGACGGCACTGTCTGCGGACGAGGATGCGGTTTACGATCAAACCATTACCATTGATTTATCGGAAGTGGAACCTGCTGCAGCTTGTCCTCATTCTCCCGATAATGTGAAATCCGTAAAAGAAATCGGTGCCATGAAAATTGATCAGGTTTGTATTGGTTCCTGTACCAACAGCTCTCTTTTGGATATGTTAAAGGTTGCTCATATTTTAAAGGGAAAAACGGTTCATCCCGATGTTTCTCTTTCCATTGCACCCGGTTCCAAACAAGTATTGAATATGCTGGCGGAAAACGGTGCCTTGTCTGTGTTGATTGACGCAGGGGCAAGAATTTTGGAAAGTGCCTGCGGACCCTGTATCGGAATGGGGCAATCTCCCAATTCAAAGGGAATTTCTCTGCGTACCTTTAACCGTAATTTTGAAGGTCGTTCAGGTACAAAGGACGGACAGATTTATCTGGTTTCTCCTGAAACTGCGGCAATTTCTGCTATTACAGGGGTTCTGACTGACCCCACCACATTAGGAGAAATGCCCGACTTTTTGTTGCCCAATGAATTTTTAATCAATGATAATATGGTAGTGCCCCCTGTGGAAGAAAGTGACATGGACAGTGTTGAGATTTTAAGAGGTCCCAATATTAAGCCTTTCCCCACAACCTCACCTTTGGAGGATACCATTGATTGTCCTTGCTCTTTGAAGGTAGGGGACAATATCACCACTGACCATATTATGCCTGCAGGGGCAAAAATTCTGCCTTTGCGATCTAACATTCCTGCTATTTCGAAATTCTGCTTTACCGTATGTGATGAAGAATTTCCTGCACGGGCAGAAGCACTTGGCTCCAGCATTATTGTAGGCGGTGCAAACTACGGTCAGGGTTCCTCCCGTGAGCATGCGGCACTTGCACCCTTGCATTTGGGAATTAAGGCGGTTGTGGTAAAATCCTTTGCCAGAATCCACCGTTCCAATCTGATTAACGCAGGAATTTTGCCTTGCACCTTTAAAAATGAAGGAGATTACGACAAGATTTCCCAAGGAGACAGATTGGTGATGGAAAATGTAACAGAAGCCATCCAAAAGGGCGGGGAATTGATGTTGAAAAATATGACCACAGGGGAAACCATTCCCTGTCTTTGTGAGCTTAGCGACCGTGCCAAGGAAATTGTGCTGGCAGGAGGATTGTTAAGCTTCACCCGTGAACAATTAAAGTAGAAAGGAAGCATTATCAATGGCTAAAATCCAAATGAAAACCCCTCTTGTTGAGATGGACGGGGACGAAATGACCAGAATTATCTGGAAAATGATTAAAGATATTTTACTGATTCCTTATGTAGATTTGAAAACAGAGTACTATGATTTGGGATTGGAGTATCGAAATAAAACTAACGATCAGGTTACCTTTGATTCCGCTGAAGCGACTAAAAAATACGGTGTTGCGGTAAAATGCGCTACCATTACTCCTAATGCTGCCCGTATGACAGAATATAATCTGAAAGAAATGTGGAAATCTCCCAACGGGACCATCCGTGCGATTTTGGACGGAACCGTTTTCAGAGCACCTATCATTGTAAAGGGAATTACCCCTTATATTCCTACTTGGACAAAGCCTATTACCATTGCCCGTCATGCATATGGCGATGTGTATAAAAATTCCGAGATGCAGGTAGAAAGAGGCAGTAAATGCGAACTTGTCTGTACGGATAAGGACGGCAAGGAAACCCGTCAGCTGATTTACGATTTTTCCGATTCTGACGGAATCATTCAAGGGGTACATAATAAGGATACTTCCATTGAAAGCTTTGCAAGATGCTGCTTTAACTATGCCCTTGATACCAAGCAGGATATCTGGTTTGCCACCAAGGATACCATATCCAAGCAATACGACCATAGATTCAAAGACATCTTTGCTGAAATCTATGAACAGGAATATAAAGAAAAGTTTGAACAGGCAGGGATTGAGTATTTTTACACCCTGATTGATGATGCAGTTGCCCGTGTGGTTCGTTCCAACGGGGGTTATATCTGGGCTTGTAAGAATTATGACGGAGATGTCATGAGTGACATGGTTGCCACCGCTTACGGAAGTTTGGCTATGATGACCTCGGTGCTCGTATCTCCCGACGGTGTATATGAATACGAAGCGGCACACGATACCGTTCAGCGCCATTACTACAAGCATGTAAAGGGTGAAGAAACCTCAACCAACAGTGTTGCTACGCTTTTTGCATGGACAGGCGCTTTGAGAAAACGGGGTGAGATGGACGGACTTTCAGAGCTTGTATCCTTTGCGGGTGCTTTGGAAAAAGCCACGGTTCAGACCATTGAAGAGGGCGTGATGACGGGGGATTTATATTTGCTCTCCACCTTACCTGAAAAGAAAAAAGTGAATACAGAAGATTTTTTATTAGCTGTGAATGAACGGCTGCAAAAATTATTATAATAACAGAAAAGACTGCGGAAACACCGCAGTCCCAGACTGTCGAAAAAGTCGGTCTACCGCAAGTAAACAGAAAAGACGAAAATAAAATTATTAGAGTTATCTTTTATAAACCAATAGAAAACCGCTTGGAAAACATCGAATTTTCCAGGCGGTTACTTGCTTTTTGCCAAAATGAACACTTGCCGTACCACCGTACTGTCTGCGATTCATTTTGACAAAATATTCCTTCCTTTTTCCCAGTCTGCCAACGTGTCGATAGGTTTATCGACACGTTGAGACTGCGGAAACACCGCAGTCCTTTTTTATGGGTATATTAAGTCGAGTTTTTGGGAATATTCCTTTATGAAATTATAATAAAGGAGTTGTTATTTATGGTAGAGCAAGATACAATAAAGCTTTTAAGAGAATGTGATGCAGGTGTGAAAATGGGAGTTTCCTCCATTGATGATGTGTTACCCTATGTGAGTAACAAAAAATTAAAAGACAGATTAACCGTATGCAAGGATGAGCACGACAAGCTTGACGATGAAATCGACAGACTTTTGAATCAGTATCACGATGAGGGGAAAGAGCCCAACCCCATGGCAAAGGGAATGTCTTGGATGAAAACCAATATGAAGCTTGCCGTGAACGAAAGCGATGAAACCATTGCAGACTTAATGACCGACGGGTGCAACATGGGCGTAAAATCCTTAAACAAATATTTGAATCAGTACGAAGCAGCCGACGAAGTTTCAAAAGACATTACTAAGAGACTCATCAATCTGGAGGAAAAGCTTGCGGTGGACATCAGAGAATTTTTATAAGGGAAGGTACTTGATAATCAACTTGTTTTATGCTATAATGGGTGTAATTGAGAAACATGAGATTGATGTGAAACGGTTGATGTTATGAAAAAAATAACCATAGGAATTTTAGCCCATGTGGACTCGGGAAAAACCACTCTTTCTGAGGCGATTTTATACCGGTCGGGCTTACTTAGAACATTAGGACGTGTGGATCACGGCAATGCCTTTATGGATTCACACGAAATTGAGCAGGATCGGGGCATTACCATTTTCTCCAATCAGGCTGTATTTTCTATGGGAAAAACAGAGGTAACATTGCTTGACACGCCGGGTCATGTTGACTTTTCTGCCGAAATGGAACGCACGTTGCAAGTGCTTGATTATGCCGTTTTGGTCATCAGCGGAACGGACGGGGTCCAAAGTCATACCGAAACCTTGTGGCAGCTTTTGATTCGGTATGGGATTCCTGTCTTTTTGTTTGTCAATAAAATGGACTTGTCTTATCAAAGCAAACAAGAACTCATGGAGGAATTAAAAGAAAAGCTGAATTCTTCCTGTGTGGATTTTTCCGATTTGGAGAAGGCTGATACAAAAGAAGAACTGGCAATGTGCGACGAAATTTTAATGGAACGGTTTTTGGAAAGCAAGCCTTCGGAATTATCGGATATTCAGGAAGCAGTCAGAAACAGAAATGTGTTTCCTGTGTTTTTCGGCTCTGCCTTGAAATCTGAAGGTGTGGATGAGTTTCTTGAGGGATTGGAACGATACACCAAGCAGACAGAATACGGCAATGTGTTTGGTGCAAAGGTGTTTAAAATTACTCAGGATTCACAAGGGGAACGCCTGACCCACATGAAAATTACAGGCGGTGCTTTAACAATAAAGGAACTGCTGAACGGAAAAAACTGGTCGGAAAAGGTGAATCAGATTCGCTTGTATTCCGGCTCTAAATTTGAATTAAAACAACAGGTTAAGGCAGGAACAGTATGTGCCGTAACAGGACTTTCTTCCACATACGCAGGGGAGGGACTGGGAACAGAACAGGATTCTATGGATTCTGCATTAGAGCCTATTTTAAATTATCGGGTGATTCTGCCTCAAGGGACAGATGTCCATACCGCCCTGAATCAATTAAAGCGATTGGAGGAGGAAGACCCACAGCTTCACATAGACTGGAAAGAGCCATTACAGGAAATTCATTTTAGAATTATGGGAGAAGTGCAACTGGAAGTATTGAAACGGGTGATTTTAAATCGCTTTGATATGGAGGTCAGCTTTTCATACAGTAGTATTGCGTATAAAGAAACCATTTCAGAAAAAGTAATTGGCGTTGGACATTACGAGCCCTTGCGTCATTATGCAGAAGTTCATTTATTGTTAGAACCTTTGGAATTGGGAAGTGGATTGGTGTTTGAAAAAAAGTGCAGTGAGGATGTGCTGGATAAAAACTGGCAACGGCTGATTATGACCCATCTGCAGGAAAAAGAGCATGTCGGGGTATTGGCAGGTGCACCCATTACAGATATGAAAATCACCCTGGTTGCAGGCCGTGCCCACCAGAAACATACGGTAGGGGGAGATTTCCGTCAGGCAACTTATCGTGCCATCCGTCAGGGCCTACGAAGCACAAAAAGCGTTTTGTTAGAGCCTTGGGTTCAATTTAAACTGGAGGTTCCCTCTGATTGTATCGGCAGAGCCATGTCTGATATTCAGCAGATGGGAGGCAACTTTGATTCTCCTGAAACGAGGGGAGAATTATCCGTTCTGACAGGATGTGTTCCCGCTGTAAAAATCCGCAGTTATCAGCAGGAGCTGATTGGCTTCACAAGGGGACGTGGGCGGATTTCCTACTTGTTAAAGGGATATGAACCTTGTCATAATCAGGAAGAGGTTTTGCAGGAGCTGAATTATAATCCGGAGGGGGATTTGGAAAATCCGTCAGATTCCGTTTTTTGTTCTCACGGAGCCGGTTTTGTTGTAAAATGGGATGAAGTTTCTCAGTATCAGCATGTGGACAGCGGGATTCGTTTGGAGCCGGAAGAACTGCAGATTCAAAAAGCGGTCAGTTACGGAAATCGCCTTGCCTCTGATGAGGAATTGATGAAGATTTTTGAAATGACTTACGGCCCCTTAAAGCGTCCTTCCTTGCAAAGCTTTCAAACAAAGAAGGAGCGTCCCTCTGAATGGAAACCCACCAAGCAAAAACCGAAAATTTCAGGAAAAGAATATTTGCTGATTGACGGATATAATGTGATTCATGGGTGGGAAGAACTGCGTAAACTTGCTGAAAAAAACATGGATTTGGCAAGAGAAACCCTGATTCGCAGAATTTGTAATTATCAGGGCTTTCACCAATGCGAAACGATTCTTGTATTCGATGCTTATCGGGTGGAAGGGGGACAACGGAGTGTTGAAAAGGTTTGCAACATTCATGTGGTTTATACAAAAGAAGCAGAAACGGCGGATATGTATATCGAAAAGGTCACTCATGAACTGGGGAAAAAACACAGTATCCGCGTGGCAACCTCTGACCATTTGGAACAGTTGATTATCATCGGAAACGGTGCCATTCGGATACCTGCGGATGCATTTTTGGCAGAGGTAGAAGAAACGGAACGGAAAATCAGAGAATATTTATTATAAAAAAAGCTGTGACAAAGCAAAGCGATTTGTCACAGCTTTTTTATGTTTATTTACAGCAATGACTGCGATAGTCTGTATCACAATCCTCGAAATTCTCTCTTTGAGGCGGGAAGAATTCGTCAAAGGGGAATTGAATACGTTCAAACAAATCGCAGGGGTTATCGTCAGATGCAGACACACATTCCTTCTGAGGAATGCAAAAATCAAAGGATGGAATGAGAAGCTGTGATTTCCGTTCCAGTCTGACAATGGTGAACAATCCTAAAGATACTAACACGGCTTTGTTTTCATCGCAGGAAACCAACTCGTCATTGAAGCATCCGCAGATGAACTGAGGAATGTTGCAAGGATCAGCACAGCAACAGGTGCATTTTTCAACCAGTTTTGCCCCCAGGCAAATAGGGTCAACCACTTCTACCACCGCATTGGGCAGGTTGGTTTTTTTGCTCAGTTGGGTATCAGCTTCGTTGGGACGGTATTTAGAAGAGAAAATTTTTGCATTTCCTTCCGAGCCGAATAAAATCACCTTTTTATCAAAGGTAGCAAGCCCTTCAACCTGTACAGGCATTCCTACCCCTGTAAATACATCAAGGGTAATTTTGAAAAAGTATTTGATGTCAACTGTGAAAAATCCTTTGTTAAAGGGAACCGCTTCTACATCGCTGTAAACCCAGATGATTTCCGCCTTGCGACATTTTACATTAATGGCTCTGTTAATCAATTCCTGATCAGAACGGGTGAACAGAACATTTAAGTCCTCAAGACAGTCCTTCTCCTTACATGAATCGTAAATCTGATTGGTTTGGATACAAACCGAGTCGCAGGGTTGGCTGTTGTTTTGAATTTCTGAAGATGTAACTCTTTCACTCATAAAAAAATCCTCCTTTTTTCCCGTTTGATACGGGGCTTCATTGTTTATACTATGCGACAGAGCGGGCAGAGGTGAGAATAAAACAAAAAGAAATGTTTCATACTACCTTCAGAAAGGAAGGATGAATATGGGACAAAAGGAAAATGAACGTTATCGGCAAAAGGTGGCGGAGGCATCACCCCGTTCTCCGTCCTGGAAAAATTGTTTTTTTGCCTTTTTAGTGGGCGGTGGAATCTGTACTGTGGGACAAGGGTTAAAGCAGGTGTTCAGCTGGATTGGTATGAACACCGAGATTGCCTCCTCTTTTGTTTCGATTATTTTAATTTTTTGCAGTGCATCGTTGACCGGCATCGGCTGGTATGACGATTTGGCAAAACATGCGGGAGCAGGGACGCTGTTGCCGATTACAGGATTTGCCAATGCGGTAGTGTCTCCTGCGTTGGAGTATAAAACAGAAGGCATGGTTACAGGTGTTGCGGCAAAAATGTTTATCATTTCAGGCCCTGTCATTGTGTACGGGGTTTTGTCTGCTGCTGGCTTGGGACTGATTCGGCTGATTTTTCAGCTTGTCATGGGAGGGTAAGCATGGATACAAGATTAGGCGCAAGAACGGTGGAATTTTCCAATCCTCCCGTCATTTTAGAATCTGCTGCAACGGGAAGTAAAAAGGAAAGCGAAGGAAGGCTGGCGGCAGATTTTGATTTGTTGGTTCCTGACCCTCTTTGGGAGGAAAAAAGCTGGGAGGCGGCAGAAAGTAAATTTTTAAAACAGGCAATTTCCATTGCTATGGAAAAGGCGGCAATAGAATGGAGTAAAATTGGATGTATTGTATCGGGAGATTTAATGAATCAGTGCACCTCCACCGCCTTTGCCATTAAGGATTTTCACAGACCCCTTCTTGGAGTGTACGGTGCCTGCTCTACCATGGCAGAATCAATGCTTGTGGCAGCAAATTTTATTAGCAGCGGTTTTGTGGAATATGCCATAGCTGCTACCTCAAGTCATTTTTGTTCAGCGGAAAAACAGTTTCGGACTCCCTTGGAATACGGCGGGCAAAGAACTCCTACCGCTCAATGGACAGTAACGGGTTCGGGTGCGGCAGTTTTGGGTGTCACAGGCATGGGGCCGAAATTAACTCATGCCACTTTAGGAAAGATTGTAGACCGCGGGGTTACCGATGCCAATAATATGGGGGCTGCCATGGCACCTGCCTTTGTGGATACCATGGTGAATCACTTTAAGGATACAGGACGAAAGGTGTCAGATTACGACTTGATTGTGTCAGGAGATTTGGGATTTGTGGGTCGTGAGCTTGCGGTACGGCTTGCGGCAGAAAACGGATTGGATTTTTCTTCCAACTATGACGATTGCGGTTGTATGATTTACGATAGAAATAAACAGGATGTTCATGCAGGTGCCAGCGGTTGTGCCTGTGCAGGTACGGTGTTGTGCGGTCATCTTTTAAAAAGAATCAGAAGCGGAGAATTAAAACGAATTTTATTTGCTCCTACAGGGGCACTAATGAGTCCTACTACCTGTATGCAAGGAGAAAGTATTTTAGGGATTAGTTATGCAATTTCGATTGAACAATAATTTTTTTACGCACCCTTTTTGAAAGTTTGCATATTGTGGAAGTACGAAAAGGGGGGAGAAATCGTGTGCAAGAAAAACCGAGGAGCAGGACTTATTTTAATGCTGATTGCTTTGGCGGTATTCGTCACCTTTCTTCTTCCTGAATGGGTCATCATAGTTTTGCTATGCATGCTATTGTTGTTCGCAGGATTTTTGTTGTTCAGGTAAAGGAGGGAGCGATTTGAAAATTATTGTTGTTCGTCCTACAAAGTTCTGGGGAAAAATTTTAAAAAGTTTGTTTAAAGTATAATGAAAAAACCTATCGGATTTCCGATAGGTTTCAGACCGCTGACAAACTTGGTCTAACACAAGCGGATAAAAACTAGTAGTATTCATTTTATGAATGACAAGAAAAACCGTCAGGAAAACATTTGATTTTCCTGGCGGTTGCTTGTTTTTTGCCAAAACGAACACTTGCCGTATCCTCGTACTGTCTGCGATTCGTTTTGACAGAATATACACTTCGTTTTTCAGCGTCTGCTCAGCTTGAGGACTGAATTGTGAACGTTTTGTGAATCTTTTGCAAATTGCCTTGACACAGTTTTAAAAAAAGATTATAATCAAATCTATGAATGGGAAAATGAAACATTTTTTAGAAGGGATGAGACAGATTTGAAAGAAAAATTGAAAAGCTTGGATGTTAAAAAGATGTTTCTAAAGAAGAAAAAGTGGATGATTTTGGCGGTTGCTCTGATAGGGATAATTGCAATCGTCGGTTTTTTGGTAAGCAGAAAAAACGGACCTGACCTTGCAGCGATGTCACAGGTGAGTGATGTGGAGGTTACATACGGGGATATTACAACCACCATTACCGGTTCTGCTACCATTCAGCCCAAAGATCAATATTCTGTAACCGCTCTTGTAACGGGAGAGGTTCTTTCCTGTACCTTCGAAGAAGGGGATGTTGTGGAGGAAGGAGATATTCTGTATCAGATTGATTCTGGAGATGTGGAAAAAAGTCTGGAAAGTGCGGAACTGAATTTACAACGTGCACAAAGAGATTATCAGACTGCAGTAGACGGAGTTAATGATTTGCGGGTTTTATCCGATTCGGCGGGGCTCATCAGTCAAGTTCATGTATCTGCAGGAGATCAGATTCAGGAAGGAAGCCCTTTGGCTGATATTTATGATGCAAGCTACATGAAGCTTACCTTGCCCTTTAATGCAAGTGACATTGGCAGAATTTCTGTGGGACAAACAGCTTCGGTGCAGGTGTATAATACGTCTGAGTTGCTCACCGGTACCGTTAGTGAAATCCGCACTGCAAGCTATGCCAAATCGGGGAATGAACTGGTACAGGATGTAGTCATTAAGGTGAAAAATCCCGGTGTGTTGACCCCTGAGGATACTGCTACGGCTACTGTAGGCGAGATTGCCTGCAACGATAGCGGAACATTCGAATATCTTTCAGAATCTACCATTACCTCAACAGGTTCCGGTAAAATAGAAACGCTTTATCTTGCAAAGGGAAATCGCATTAAAGCAGGAGATCTTGTGGCAGTGCTGTCTAGCGAAAATGCAAACCGGTCCCTGGAAAACTCTGCTCTTTCCTTACGGGATGCTCAGCTTTCCTCTGAAAAAGCACAGGAACAACTGGAGGATTATACCATTACCGCACCCATTTCCGGTACGGTTGTGGAAAAGAATGTGAAGGCAGGAGATAAACTGGATCATAATTCTGCCAATGCAACAGGCACAATGGCGGTTATTTTCGATATGTCCTCCTTGAAATTTGATTTAAATGTGGACGAACTGGATATCAATAAAATGAAGGTAGGACAAGAGGTTTCGGTGACCGCAGAAGCCCTTGACGGACGGGAATATAAGGGGAAGGTCACAAAGGTCAGTGTAAACGGAACGACCACAAATGGCGTTACTGTATATCCCATTACTGTTGAAATTACAGAATTTGATGAGGAATTATTGCCCGGAATGAATGTGGATGTTTCGATCACCGTGAGCAATACAGAGCATGTTTTGGTTGTCCCTATCGGTGCTGTCAATCGTGGGAATACGGTGTATGTTAAGGGGGAAAAGGATTCCAAGGAAGATAAGGCTCCCGAAGGGTATAAAACCGTGCAGGTCACAACGGGTGCCTCTAATGACGAACTGATTGAAATTACTTCAGGATTAAAAATGGGAGACATGGTTCGGACGGAGATTGCGATACAGGGCAGTGAAGGATTTATGATGCCCGGAATGTCAGGAGGCGGAATGCCCGGTGGAGGAATGCAGGGCGGAGGCAGAATGCCCGGTGGCGGGATGCAAGGCGGAGGCGTCAGACCATGAGCGCGTTAATAGAATTTCAGAATGTTTATAAAATATATCAAATGGGGGATGAGGAGGTAAGAGCGGTAGACGGCATTTCCTTTCAGGTAAACGAAGGAGAATTTGTTGCTATTATCGGTACCTCGGGAAGTGGAAAATCAACTTGTATGAATATTATTGGGTGTCTTGATGTTCCCACAAAGGGTCACTACTTTTTAAAAGGGCGGGATGTAAACAAGATGGACAATGATGAACTGGCTGAAATCCGAAATGAGCTTTTAGGCTTTATTTTTCAGCAGTATAATCTTCTTCCAAAGCTCAATGTGATTGAAAATGTAAAATTGCCTCTGATGTATCGGGGGATGGATGAAAAAAGTCAGAATGAGCAGGCAATGCAGGCGTTAGAACGGGTGGGACTTGCGGATAAAAAGAAAAACAAACCCTCTCAGCTATCAGGCGGACAGCAACAGAGAGTGTCCATCGCCAGAGCGTTGGCGGGAAATCCTTCTGTGATTTTAGCAGACGAGCCTACAGGGGCGTTAGATTCCAAAACAAGCCGTGAGGTCATTGATTTTCTGGTGCAGCTTAACGAAAGCGGAAATACCATTGTGCTGATTACCCATGATAATTTCATTGCCGCCCGTGCAAAACGGGTGATTCGGATTCAGGATGGCAAGGTAATTTATGACGGCCCTGCAGAAGGGGACGAAATCATTCGTGCCCAGTGTTTCAGAAAGGAGGACACTCATGAAACTGAGTAAAACCTTTCAACTGGCAATTTCCAGTATCATTTCCAATAAAATGAGGTCTTTTTTGACCATGCTTGGTGTCATTATTGGGATTATGTCGGTGATTGTACTGGTCAGTATTATGGACGGACTGACAGGGGAGGTTACCTCCATGTTTGAAAGCTTAGGGACAGATTCTATCACGGTCAACATTATGTCCCGTGGGGGCAACCGGGCGGTAAAAGCGAAAGATATGTATGCGTTTGCAGAAGAAAATTCTCAGCACTTCACTGCTCTTTCTCCCACTATAAGCATGAACGGTTCTGTAAAATCCGTTGGAATGACGGATGATCTGAAAACCACTTCCATTACAGGTGTCAGCGAAAGCTATGATGAAATTAAGGATTACACCATAGAGCAGGGGCGGTTTTTGCAATATATGGATATGGAAACCAATGCAAAGGTGTGTGTTATCGGAACTTATGTGGAGCAGGAGCTCTTCGGTAAGGGGCGGGCGATTCAACAGACAGTGAAAATCAACGGCACCGCCTATACGGTTGTGGGAGTTTTAGAGGAACAGGCAGATTCTACTGAAAGCTCAACAGATGATTGCCTGTTTTTGCCCTATACCAGTGCGACCAAGCTTAATAACAACGCAGTCATCAGCTCTTATGTTTTAAAAGTTGCGGATGTGGAGCAACTTTCTGTTTCCAAAGGAATTCTGGAAGCACAGCTGACAAAGTGGCTGGGAGATGATTTTTATAACATTTTCGCAATGAGTGAACTGATTGATCAAATGAATGAAATGATGAATATGATGACCATTGCCCTTGTGCTGATTGCTGGGATTTCTCTGTTGGTGGGCGGAATTGGAATCATGAATATTATGTTGGTTTCCGTCACGGAACGAACCCGAGAAATCGGCATCAGAAAATCCTTGGGTGCTAAAAACCGCAGTATATTACAGCAATTTGTCATTGAAGCGGGGACGGTCAGCGGACTGGGCGGAATCATCGGAATTGTAATCGGCTCAATTCTTTCCTATGTTGCAGGAAATCTGATGAGTATTACCGTTCTTCCGTCAGCTATGGCGATTGTGGTTTCATTCAGTGTTTCGGTAGGGATTGGGATTATCTTTGGATTTTTGCCCGCCCGAAAAGCGGCTCATTTAAATCCTATAGATGCATTGCGATATGAATAAGAGAGGATTGATTGACATGAAAAAATTACTTGCTCTTTGTTTGATTGTATGTTTGTTTTCTTCCTGCTTGCCCGTTTGGGGGGCGTGGGAAAATGAGGAGGATATTGCCTTGTTGTTGGCAGAACTTGAAATTATGCAAGGGGATACAGACGGGAACCTTCGTCTTGGTGATTCCATTACCCGTGCAGAATTTGCCAAAGTGGTCATTGCTTCCTCTGAATTTAAGGATTCTGTTGCAATAGGAAGCAGGGTTTCTCCCTTTAAAGATGTACCTGCAAACCACTGGGCAGCCCCCTTTGTGCAACTGGCGGTAAATAAAGGCTTTTGCAAGGGGTATCTGGATGCAACTTTCCGCCCTGATAACACCATTTTGTTTGAGGAAGCGGTTACCATGCTTTTGCAGGTATTGGGCTATACCAAAGAAGATTTTGGCAATTCCTGGCCTTACGGACAATTGGGAATTGCAAAACGAATCGGGCTTTGCGATGAACTGAATCTTAACATCGGGGATACCCTGACTCGGCGTGATGTGATGCGCCTTTGCTATCATTTGTTAACCGCTACACCAAAAAACGGAACTGCAGATTATATTACTACTTTAAATTACAGCATTGTGGAAGATGTGGTGCTGATTGCCACCTCTTTTGAGGATAGCTCGGTGGGTGGTGAAAAAATTGTTACTTCAAACGGAACCTATCGGATTTCTGATTCCTTCCAGTATGATAATGTAGGAAAAAAGGGAGATGCAGTGATTAAGGATAAGGACCGTCTGGTTGCCTTTGTACCCGATTCCCAAACCATAGAGCAATATACCGTTTATCAGGTGTTGGGAGACGATATTGTAGTGACGGGTCAAGGCGGACTTGCTACATTGAATCTGGATACCAATTTGAGTGTTTACCACAAAAGTCAGAAGGTGAATTTAAACAGTATGCTGTCCTCTTTGGAGGCAGGGGATATACTAAACACTTATAAAAATTCTCTGGGAATTTTAGATTACGGCGTCATTTTCACAGGGCAAATGGAAGGTCCCTTTACTTATTCGGGGCAAAGTTTTTTAGATTCCCTGGGGCTGGCGAATCCTTCCGTTACCCGAAACGGGGCTGTCATTCAACAAAACCAGTTGTCCCAATATGATATTGTGTATTATTCAAAAGGACTGAATCAGGTCTGGGCATACAATAACAAAGTAACGGGCATTTACGAGGGTGCCTCTCCCAATCAGGATATGCCCACTCAGGTGACGGTATCGGGCAAAACCTATTCCATAGAGGGCACCAATGGTTTGAAGAAACTGGCAACAGGCGGGAACTATTCCTATGGTGATTCGGTCACCTTGTTGTTAGGAAAAGACGGCGGTGTTGCTGATGTGGTTTCTCCCTCTCAAATGAATACAACAGTATACGGTTATTTAACTCAATCAGGAACAAAAGATTTTACCGTCAGCGGAACAGGGGAGAGTTATACAGACTATTTTGTTTCCGTTGTGTTGACAACAGGAGAAACCTATGAATATGCAGCAATAAAGGACTACGAGGCTCTCATCAATGCTCCTGTGAAGGTGACATTTTCCAACGGAAAAGCTACGGTGAGCCGCTTGAATTCGAGCAGTGTTTCCGGAAAAGTAAACTGGAACGGGCGAACATTGGGGAATGATAAATTATCTCCTGACTTGACAATCTTAGAGGTTTCAACAACCGCATCAAACGAAATGAGCGTGTACAAAACTGTGTTTCCCCGTAGATTAGACGGGGTGACCCTCGTTAACAGTCAGGTGCTCCATGCACAAAAGAACGGAAACGGTGAGATTGATCAACTGATTTTGTTGGATGTAACAGGAGATTTGTATGATTACGGAATCATCAAGTCCTCGAAGACCAACTCTGCTTTGGGAGCGGGAGTGGGCGGTGCTTATGTTTGTGTAATTGACGGAGGGGAAGTAACGGTTTCCGGACAAAAGGAATATTCCGTTCATGCGGGTGTTCCTGCAAAAATTTTACGGAGTGGAAATCAGGTCATCACCATGCGTTCTCTGGAAGCGGTTTCGGGTACTGCAGATCAGGTTACCTTAACGGAATTTCAGGTAGGATCCAAAGCTTATCTTTTAAGTGATACCGTTTCTGTGTATCAAAAGGACTATAATAGTAATTATACAAGCATTACGCTGACGGATGCAATAAACGGAAACTATTCTCTGACGGGCTATTATGATAAGCCTGAAGGAGAAGGGGGACGGGTGAGAATCATAATTGCTCAATAATAGATAAACCAAGAGGCTGTAGCAATATCAATTTGCTATAGCCTCTCATTTTTTATTTTCTGTCCTTTAGAGGAATATATGCCATTGTTTCCGATACGGATTTATAAGCGGGGCGAATGATTTTATTGGTGTTAATCAATTCTTCCATTCTGTGGGCACTCCAACCTGCAATTCTTGCAATGGCAAAAACAGGAGTGTACAATTCTTCGGGCAAATCAAGCATGGAATATACAAAACCGCTGTAAAAGTCAATGTTGGCGCTGACCCCTTTGTAAATCTTTCTTTTTTCTGCAATGACTTTCGGGGCCAGCCGTTCCACATTGGAATACAACTGAAATTCCTTGACTTTTCCTTTCTCTTTAGAAAGCCGTTCTACAAAACCTTTAAAAATATTGGCTCTGGGGTCAGACAAGGAATAAACAGCATGTCCCATTCCGTAAATTAAGCCCGCTTTATCAAAGGCTTCCTTATCCAATAATTTGTTTAGATATTGTTTGATTTCTTCTTCGTCATTCCAATGACGCACTTGCTGCTTCATATCATCAAACATCTGAGTTACTTTAATATTGGCACCGCCGTGCTTGGGTCCTTTTAAGGAACAAAGGGAAGCAGCTGTGGAGGAATAGGTATCCGTTCCTGAGGAGGTTACTACATGGGTAGTAAAAGTGGAGTTGTTTCCGCCACCGTGTTCTGCATGGAGTACCAATGCTAAGTCCAATGTTTTTGCTTCCAGCGAAGTGTATTTTTTATCAGTTCTTAACAAACGAAGCATATTTTCTGCAGTGGATAGGTTGGGGTCGGGATGATGAATGTACAGACCCTTGCCTTTAATGTAATGACGGTATGCCTGATATGCATATACCGAAAGCAACGGAAAATTGGCAATCAGCTGAATGCACTGCCGAAGGACGTTAGGTAAGCTTGTATCATTTGCATTTTTATCGTAGGAATACAAGGTCAGTACACTTCTTGCAAGAGAATTCATAATATCCTGATTGGGAGCTTTCATAATCACGTCACGGACAAAGTTTGTAGGGAGGGTGCGGTAAGACACCAAAAGCTTTTGGAATTGCTCTAATTCATTGGAGTTTGGCAGCTTTCCGAATAACAGTAAATATACCGTTTCTTCAAAACCGAATCGGTCATCCGACATAAAGCCCTGTACCAAATCGTGAATATCGCAGCCACGATAGTAAAGTTCTCCTTCGCAAGGGGCATCGTTTTTTGAAGAAATAATGGTAGAAATTTCTGTCAGACCTGTTACAACGCCTTTTCCGTCCAGATCTCGCAAACCTCTTTTTACCTGATGAATCTGATAAAGCCGGGGGTCAATGTTACTGTTTTGTTTACAAATTTCTGCTAAAGAATAAATTTCCGGAGTAATAGC
>JAZURC010000166.1:0-2344 GCA_045606005.1 Clostridia bacterium | reverse complement strand
CCCTCCGTTCTCATCCCTTAATCGAAGTGGTGTCAGAGGAAGTGACGAGCTTGCCCGAGGATGAATCTGTGATTGTGGCAACAGGGCCTTTAACGTCAGACGGCTTGATTCCTGAAATCAGCCGATTGACAGGGGAGGATTATCTGCATTTTTACGATGCGGCAGCACCTATTATTGCGTTTGATTCTATTGATATGACCAAGGTATTTCGTGCCTCCCGTTACGATAAGGGGGATGCGGATTACCTGAACTGTCCTATGACGAAAGAAGAATATGACCGTTTTTATACCGAATTGATTGGTGCACAAACGGCAGTGTTAAAGAAATTTGAAAAGGGCAGTGTGTTCGAAGGCTGTATGCCCATTGAAGCAATGGCAAAGCGGGGAGAGGCAACCATGTTGTTCGGTCCCCTAAAGCCTGTGGGACTTCGGAATCCTCATAGTGAGGACCCCCCCTATGCGGTGGTGCAGTTACGACAGGATGACGGAGCAGGAAGTCTTTATAACATAGTAGGATTTCAGACCAATCTGAAATGGGGAGAGCAAAAGCGAGTATTTTCTCTGATTCCCGGTTTAGAGAATGCAGAGTTTGTCCGTTACGGAGTAATGCATCGGAATACATTTTTAAATTCTCCCAAATTATTGGATAATTCTTATCGGCTGAAAACAAGATCGAATCTTTACTTTGCAGGGCAGATGACAGGGGTGGAAGGATATGCTGAATCTGCTGCCTCCGGTCTTACTGCAGGACTTTTTTGCGGAGCAAGACTTAAGGGTAAAGAATTGCCTTCCTTGCCAACAGAAACCGCACTTGGTGCATTGGCAAACTATGTGAGCAATCAGTCGGTGACTGATTTTCAGCCTATGAATATCAATTTTGGTTTGTTGCCCGCCTTGGGGGTGCGAATCAGAGGAAAACGCGAAAAAAACGAAGCCATTTCTCAAAGAGCATTGGAAGCCTTGAGAGGCTATAAGGAGGAATATTACAGTGAGTGTTTATGATGTACTGGAAGAACGTGGGTTAATTGCTCAGGTGACTCACGAAAAAGAAATCAGAGAATTATTGGAAAAGGAAAAGGTTACCTTTTATATTGGCTTTGACCCTACCGCTGACAGTCTTCATGTAGGTCACTTTTTACAGCTGATGGTAATGGCTCATATGCAGCGTGCAGGTCACCGTCCCATTGCGTTGATTGGCGGTGGAACAGGGATGGTTGGTGACCCGTCCGGAAGAACGGATATGAGAACCATGATGACGGTAGAAACCATCAATCATCATTGCGAATGCTTTAAAGAGCAGATTTCCCGTTTGGTTGATTTTTCCGACGGAAAGGCACTGATGGTAAATAATGCTGATTGGCTGATGGATTTGAATTACATTCAATTTCTTCGTGACATTGGCGTTCATTTTTCCGTTAACCGTATGCTGACAGCGGAATGTTTTAAGAGCCGTCTGGAACGGGGGTTATCCTTTATTGAATTTAACTATATGCTGATGCAAAGCTATGACTTTTTAAAGCTGTATCAGAACTATGGTTGTAAAATGGAGCTGGGCGGTGACGACCAGTGGTCTAACATTTTGGGCGGTCTGGAATTGGTTCGCCGTGTGGAAGGTCAGGAAGTGTATGGTATGACCTTTACTCTGCTTACCACCTCCGAAGGAAAGAAAATGGGTAAAACACAGGGTGGAGCCGTTTGGCTTGATCCTAAGAAAACCTCTCCTTATGATTTTTATCAGTACTGGAGAAATGTAGGGGATCAGGATGTGATCCGTTGTCTGAAGATGCTTACCTTCCTTCCTATGGATGAAATCAGAGAACTGGAAAAATTGGAAGGTCAGGAAATCAATACAGCGAAAAAGATTTTGGCGTATGAAGTAACCGCTTTGGTACATGGAAAAGAGGAAGCAGAAAAAGCTCAAGCGGCAGCACAAGCCTTGTTTGAAGCAGGCGGCCCGACAGGGGATGTTCCCACCAAAACCATTGCTGCTGATTTTGAAACCATTACTGCTTTGGATTTGATTTCCAATACCGGTATTGTTCCTTCCAGAGGTGAAGGCAGACGACTGATTACTCAGGGCGGACTTACTGTCAATGATGAAAAGATTACTTCTATTGACCACGAATTTACAAAAGCGGATTTTGGTGAAGAAGGTCTGATAAGTCGGATCGTAGCCATGTCGTTCTGTGAGCCAAGGAGTTGTGGAAGTGCCTTGTCTTCCTAAGACCGCTTGGCCTCCGACTTAGACGACTGATTACTCAGGGCGGACTTACTGTCAATGATGAAAAGATTACTTCTATTGACCACGAATTTACAAAAGCGGATTTTGGTGAAGAAGGTCTGAT
>JAZURC010000165.1:0-6092 GCA_045606005.1 Clostridia bacterium | reverse complement strand
ATAAATTCCCCTTGCCGCAATGTCACGGGACAGTACGGTGGTGGCATCCAGATGAGAAAAAGTCACCGCAGGTGCAGGATCTGTTAAGTCATCCGCAGGCACATAAACCGCCTGAACAGAGGTAACTGAACCTGTTTTGGTAGAAGTAATCCGTTCCTGTAACGCGCCCATTTCGGTTGCCAGTGTGGGCTGATAACCAACGGCAGAGGGCATTCTGCCAAGAAGGGCTGACACCTCCGCTCCCGCTTGAGTAAAACGGAAAATATTATCAATAAACAGCAGCACATCCTGACCCTCTCTGTCACGGAAATATTCTGCCATGGTAAGAGCCGACAAGGCGACTCTCATTCTTGCTCCGGGGGGTTCGTTCATCTGACCATACACAAGGGCAGTTTTATCCAACACTCCCGATTCTTTCATTTCGTTATATAAATCGTTTCCTTCACGGGTTCTTTCTCCTACACCGCCAAACACGGACAATCCGCCGTGCTGTTTGGCAACATTATGAATCAGCTCCATAATCAGCACCGTTTTTCCAACACCGGCGCCGCCGAACAACCCGATTTTACCACCTTTAATATAGGGGCAAAGAAGGTCAACCACTTTGATTCCTGTTTCTAACAGTTCCGTTCCCGTGCTTTGTTCTTCAAAAGAGGGAGGCTCTCTGTGAATACACCAATGCTCTCCATCGACGGGGGGCTGATGGTCAATGGGCTGACCGAACAGATTAAACATTCTGCCTAGGGTATCCTTTCCTACAGGAACGGTGATACCTGTGCCTGTGTCCTCTGCCTCCATGCCACGCACCAGACCGTCGGTGGCATTCATGGCAACGCATCGTGCTATATCTTCTCCCAGATGCTTTGCAACCTCTGCAATGACATCTCCTATTTTAACCGCATTTCTCAGAGGCGGTAACCCATCCTCAAACCGAATATCGAGTACAGGTCCTAAAACCTGAATGACTGTTCCTTTTCGATTCATTTTCATTCCTCATTCCACTAATGGTTTACAATTCTTCCGCACCGGCAACAATCTCTACCAGTTCACGGGTAATAGCTGCCTGACGTGCCGCATGATAAGAAAGAGTCAGCTGCTCCAGCATTTCCTCTGCGTTATTTGCCGCTGCTCCCATTGCTTCCCGACGAGCCGCAAGCTCGCACATTGCCGCCTGCTTGATTCCATATTGAAGCTGTGCCGCCAGATAAAAGGTGACAAAGCGTTCTGTGACGAGCGTGACAGATGGGTCATACATGACCTGACCCTCTGTAGGCTCCAAAGGAAGCAGTTTTTTCCATTGAGCTTCCCCTGAAATCGTAGGAGTCACCAAAAAAGCATCTCCGATTTCTCCTTTTAAAAAACCGTCTGTTAAAATGTTTGATGTATTGTCACAATCCTTCAAACGGCATATTTCTTGATTAACCAAAGAAAATCCGCGAGAGGAGGCAAATTCCGCCGTCTTTTTCCCCAGAGCATATACCTTATGCTCCTTTTTGACCTGTTCAAACAAACGGACATAATATCCTCCTGCCAAACCACGGTCACCGCCGGCAACAACCACCCATGTTTCACCGCCGTTTTTCGCGGTGAAGGGGGGAAAGCCAAACATTGCCTTTTGTTCTTCAGAGGCAAGAAAGACAGGCTCACATTCCTTCATCTCCCTTTGTGCCCGATGAATGGCGGCAGAGGCAGAAAGCTCCATAACAGATGCCATCTGCTTGGTTTCTTCGATGGTTTTCATTCTGTTTTTTATGGCATTTCGGTTTTCCATGATTCCTCCTGCACAAACTTCTGAACATGAGTTTCAATCAACTTTTTCAGTTGTTCTTCATTAGTCAGCTTACCCGTTTTCGCAATTTCCTGCAGAACCTCGGCATCCGCACAGGAATCAAACAAGCTTTGCTCAAATGCTGCAACCCGTTCTAAGGGAATGTCACGCAAAAGGTCATGAACTGCACCGTATAAAATCAAAATCTGCTGTTCTACCGTCATGGGGTGTCCCTCAGGCTGCTTTAACACTTCAACAATCCGTTCCCCCTGTGCCAGACGGCGTTTGGTATCCTGATCCAGCTCCGAGCCGAACTTGGCAAAGGATTTTAAATCCAAGTACTGAGCATACAGCAATTTCAAATTCCCTGCTACCTTCTTCATGGCAGGAACCTGTGCCGAACCCCCAACACGGGATACGGAAATTCCGGGGTTGACTGCCGGAACCACACCGCTGTGGAACAGTTCCGTTTCTAAGAATATCTGCCCGTCTGTAATCGAAATCACATTGGTAGGAATATAGGCAGACACATCTCCCCCCTGAGTTTCGATAATGGGAAGTGCCGTCAAAGAGCCGCCCCCCAAATCATCTGATAACTGTGCCGCCCGTTCCAAAAGACGGGAATGAAGATAAAATACATCTCCTGGATACGCCTCTCTTCCCGGCGGACGGCGAATCAGCAAGGATAATTCACGGTATGCTACCGCATGACGGGATAAATCGTCATACACAATCAAAACATCCTTGCCCTGTCTCATAAAATACTCGCCCATGGCACATCCCGCGTAAGGTGCCAGATATTGCAATGCCGCAGGCTGAGAGGCAGTAGCAGCTACCACAATAGAATAGTCCATTGCTCCCTGCTCTTCCAACTTGCTGACCAATCGGGAAACATAAGAATTTTTTTGCCCGATGGCAACATAAATACAAATCACATCTTTGCCCTTTTGATTCAGAATGGTATCTATGGCAAGAGTGGTTTTTCCTGTCTGACGGTCGCCGATGATCAATTCACGCTGACCTTTTCCAATTGGAATCATAGAATCTACCGCTTTGATTCCTGTCTGCAAGGGGCGGTTTACAGCGCGTCTGTCTAAAATTCCGGGTGCGGGTGATTCAAGGGGCAGATGCTCCTGATAGGAAATGCCCCCTTTTCCGTCAGCCGGATTTCCCAAAGCATCTACAACACGACCCAAAAGACCGTTTCCTACACCAACTTCCACAACACGGCCGGTTCTGCTCACCCGCTGCCCTTCAAAAATCGTACTGTCACTGCCCAACACAACAAGGCTGACAAAATGCTCTTCCAAGTTCATTGCCAGAGCTTTCGTTCCATTTTCAAACTCCACCAGTTCGTTTAACATACAGTCTTCCAGACCGCCTGCTCTTGCAATGCCGTCCCCTATCTCCAGCACATAGCCGGTTTCCTTGGGACTTACCTTACCGGCAAATCTGGCAAGCTGTTCCCGAAGAATCGCTCCTGTATCCTGTTTCATCGAATTTCTCCTTTCAAAGCAGTTTGCATCTGTTTCAGTTGTTCCCGCAAGGTTCCGTCCCAATAAAGTCCCTCTGCTTGAATACTGATTCCTCCAAGAACAGATTTGTCCTCGGTAATGTCAAGCTTTACAGTTTTTCCTGTCCGCTTTTCCAATGCATTGATTAAATGAGTATGCAAGGAATTAGATAAAGGAACTGCGGTCACCACTTTTGCGCGTAAAATACCTCGATGGGCATCCAGTAACACTTGCATCTCTGATACAAAATCCTCCCACAGATACAGTTGCCGCTTTCTTGCCATCATTTTCAGCACTGCAGAAGTCAGGCTGTCTCCAAAGGCTTCCGAAATCAATTCGTCCCCTTCTTTAGCAGAAAGAACACCGCAACCAAGCATCCTCCTATATTCAGGATGCTCCTTCAAAAGAGTGTCTGCCTCTCTGATATTTTGTTCTTCCTGCTCTCCTGCAAGCTCAAACAATGCTTTTGCATATGCTGCCCCCGTCATGATGCATCACCTAATTCATCAATGGTTTTCAGCACAAGGGCTTCATAGTCCTTTTCGTTCAGTTCTCGATGCAAAATCTGTTCCGCCGCCAGGACTGCCAAATCGGCCATCTGCTCCCGATTTTTTTGTTTTTGCTTTTCCTGTTCCAATCGTGCGGCCTCTTGACCGTCGCGAAGCATTCTTCCTGCCTTTTCACGGGCTTCGGAAAGAATGGCAGATTCTTTTTTCTGAGCAGCCTGCTCTGCATGATGCAAAAGTTCGGCCGCTTCTTTTCCTGCTTCTGCCATTTTTTCCTGATACTGTTCACGGTAACGTTCCGCCTCTTTCTTTGCGGTTTCAGCAGAAGAGTAAAGCTCCCCTACCTCTTGTTCCCTTTGGTCAAGAATGTTCTTCACCGGCTTTAACAGGAGTTTTCTTAAGATTGCTGATAAAATAAACAGGTTAATCCAAGTAAAGATAATTGTCCAAATGTCAATGGACACAAAACCCTGCGTATCCATTTCCTCCTCCTTACAGCAAACCGATTAAAGGATTTGCAAACAATAAAATCATTGCAACAACCAAACCGTAAATACCGGTAGATTCCGCAACTGCACAACCGAACAGCATGGTACTGGTAATAGCGCTTTTCGCCTCAGGCTGACGACCTACTGCCTCTGCCGCCTTTCCTGCTGCAAACCCCTGACCGATACCGGGGCCAATACCCGCGATCATTGCAAGACCTGCACCAATTGCAGATGCCGCTAAAATAATTGCACGTTCCATAAATTCATCCAACCTTTCTTTTTTGTTTTGTTATTCAGAATCTGCTGCAAACACCATGGTAAGCATACAGATAATATACGCCTGTAAAAATGAAGTAAATACATCAAAATAAATGGACAACACCGCCGGAAGCCCTGCCATCAACCACGGAACGGATGCCAAAAAACTGTTGGGCAACCAACCAAGCACCGCGTTGGAAAGTGCTGCCAACGCCCCGTACACCAATGCGGAAATAACCACTCCCGAGGCAATGTTCCCAAAATGACGAAATGCCATGGAAACAGGGGATGCCACTTCGCTGATTAAATTCAGGGGTGTTATGAACACAACAGGCTCTGTAAAGGATTTTAAAAATCCTCCAAACCCCAGATTTTTAATTTTAATGGTCTGGGTAAGAACAAAGCTTACCAATGCAAACCCCAGCGTTGTGCTCAAATCGGCAGTAGGCGGCCGAAGCCCGATTAAGGAGAGCAGACTGCCAAACATGGACATTCCGAACAAGGCACAAATATAAGTTACAAAGAAACTTTTTTCCTTTCCCATGGTATCTTTTACAAGGCCTGTCAGCATTAAATAGAGCTTTTCTGCCACCAGTTGGCGTTTTCCGGGGTTTCTTACGCGCAGATTACGGGTCAGCCACAAGCTCAACAATGTCAGAATTGCCATGACAATCCACATATTGACCACAGTTTCTGTAATATGAATCCCGAAGGGCAATTCGAAAAAGATTTTAGGGCCTGTTACCGAAACATTCATACATTACCCCTCCTTGCCCAAAGTAAAATAACCAAACGGGGAAATACAAGAGGAATCAAAGCACCGAAAGGATCTACGAGGCGATATACCAACACCCAGTAAGCCATCAGAGCGATGACACCGAACCGAAAAATATATAAAAAGAAAAACCGCGCCTTTTGCTCAGGATGCTCTACCGCAAACCCTAAAATGGCAAAATAAATCCAAGCAGTCAGGCAGCCTGTAAGGGTTCCCAAAAACACTGACAAGTACCGTTGCCGTAACACAAACAGTACAATACAAAGAACAATACCAGCCACTGCAATCCCGACACCCATTCTAAGCACTTCTTTTTTTATTTCTTTTGTCATGCGCATCCTCCTCCTGTTACATTTTTTAAACCAGCATACCGCTATTTCCCAAAAACAGCAGTACTAAATTTTTCCTTTTTAGTATATCACTTTTTTTCAAAAATAGCAATACTAATTTTCCCTTTTTCAGATTTTTCTCTTATGGTTGACAAAATATCCGACTTATTATATAATAATTTTGGGTGAAAAATATGAAGAGCTTTTTTTTAACAATAAAAATACTTGGATGTTTCCTTGGAGCAATCTGGTCAACTGCCGCTCTGAAACTTTATTTTGCAATTTTAAAGGAAACAGCTCCCTTGCAATTTCTGTTACAGGAAGGAAAACCCTTTTTCTGGATTCTCCCTGTTCTTTTTTTGACCTTTCTTTATTGGAAAAGAAAGTCTTTTTCCTGGAAATCCTTCATTCTCGCAATTCTTTTTACAATTCTTTATACCGCCGGAACGGTTTT
>JAZURC010000164.1:0-4285 GCA_045606005.1 Clostridia bacterium | reverse complement strand
GAGGGGATTGGAACGAGTCCTTTGTGCATTGGGAATTCCCTTTGTGGGAGAACGAACGGCTGCTCAGCTTGCCGCACGCTTTGGCACCATGGATGCCATTTTAAATGCCGAACAGGAAGAATTGGCGGCCGTGGAGGACGTAGGAGATAAAATTGCGGTTTCTGTGATTGAATTTTTTAAATCTCCTTCAAACCAAGAACTTGTGAAACGGTTATCGGAAGCGGGAGTCAGTATGGAAGCAACCCAAAAAGAAACTACGGATGACCGATTTGCTGGCAAAACTTTTGTTTTGACCGGAACATTACCTGATTACAGACGGGAGGATGCGGCAAAAATCATCCGTTCCTTCGGAGGAAAAGTAACGGGCAGTGTTTCTAAAAAGACCGATTTTGTGCTCGCGGGTGAAGAAGCGGGCAGTAAACTGGAAAAAGCACAACAATTAGGAGTGACTATCATCAATCAGGATGAATTTATACAAATGATTCAGTAGGAGATACTATGAGAATAGGAACAAATTCGGAAAGTAATGAGCAAATCAGCTTGTTTGAGTGGTGTGAATACAGTTTGGGAAAATATCCGGAACTAAAATTACTGTTTCATGTTCCAAACGGCGGATACCGTTCTACGGCAACAGCAGGAAGAATGAAAGCAGAAGGAGTAAAGGCGGGAGTCCCTGACCTTTTTCTTCCTGTAGCAAGACAAGGTTATCATGGTTTGTTTATTGAAATGAAAGCAGGAAGAAACAAGCCCACAGTCTATCAGACTCAATGGTTGGAAAATTTATCCGTTCAGGGATATCTGGCTGTTGTGTGTTACGGTTGGGAAGAAGCGGCAAAAGTTTTGACAGAGTATTTAGATGAGGTACCAATGACATGATAAAGAAATTCTTTTTTGATTCTGATTTTTGGAAAGTAACATTACGGTTGGCTCTTCCTATTGCCATTCAGAATATGCTCACAAGCTCCTATGTTTTGGTTGATACTTTAATGGTTGGTCAGTTAGGAGATGTGGCACTGTCCTCTGTTGGTATGGCGGGACAGTTAAATTGGCTGATGAACATGATTGTATTTGGCGTTTGCTCCGGTGCATCCGTCTTTTTTGCCCAATATTGGGGTGTGGATGACAACAAAGAAATCCGAAAGATTTACGGAATTGGTTTGAGCACCACTGTTATCATCAGCTTACTGTTTTTGTTGGTGGGACTGATAGGGACAGAACAGGTCATCTGGATTTTTAATCAGGACGCATCTGTTATTTCCACCGGTTCTGCATATTTGAAAATTGCCTGTTTTTCTTATCCGGCGGCAGCGGTGAATATGCTGTTTTGCACTTTGCTTCGTTCTACTGAACAAGTAAAGCTTCCTATGTATGTATCCATTTTTACAACCTTAATGAATGCAGTATTGGACTATGCCTTGATTTTTGGTGCATTCGGATTGCCCGAAATGGGAATTGAGGGAGCAGCATTGGCAACGGTCATATCTGCATGGAGCGGACCGGTTTTATTGTTACTGGTCTCTTTGATTCAGAAAAATATGTTAATTGCCCCGATGAGTGAATTGTTGGCTTTTTCTCTTTCTGACATCAAAGAATTTTTCTTAAGAGCAACTCCTGTTATGTTTAACGAAGGGATGTGGGGAATGGGGACGTTGCTTTATAATATCATTTTCTCCAACATGGGATATGAGTATTATGCAGCAGTAACCATTCTCAGAACTTTTGAAAACATCGCCTTTGTCTTTTTTGTTGGACTATGCAATTCCTGCTCAGTTATGGTGGGAAAATCCGTCGGTGCAGGGAAAATCAAACGGGGTGTTTCTGATGCAAAGCGATTTACATTGATTATTCCGATTGTTTCGTTACTGTTAGGAATGTTGATTGTGATATTCAGAAGTCAACTGGTGGGCATTTTTAATCTGAATGATAACATTACGCAAAAGACGGTGGAATCAGCAACCATGATTTTAGTGATATACGGATTTCATATCGCGGTGAGGAACATTCCTTATGTGCAGATTGTAGGGATTTTCCGTTCAGGGGGAGATACCGCCAAAGGTGTAAAATATGACCTGATTTGCTTATGGCTGGTTGCACTTCCTGTTACCTTTTTCAGCGCCTATTTCTTACAATTACCTTTTGCAGTTGTTTATGCACTCATGTATGTATGTGAGGATTATGCAAAATCCGTTCTTTGCCTGAAGCATTTTGCTTCAATGAATTGGATAAAGCCTGTCACAACGGAAGGAATAGAGGGGCTTGCTGCGTACGTAAAAGAAAAACACAGATTTTTTGAAGTTTAATAACGGAAGAATAATTTAATCTTGTCGGACGGATACTATCCTATGGAAAGGATGGGATTCGATGGAACAGGAAAAACAAACAGAAATCAGATATTTGAATGTCATTGGACAAATCGAAGGACACATGGTTCTTCCGTCACAACATAAAACAACCAAATACGAACAGGTCATTCCTTATCTGATTGATTTGGAACAGGATGAAACCTGCCATGGCTTGCTTGTTATTTTAAACACCTCAGGAGGAGATGTAGAAGCAGGGCTTGCTATTGCAGAAATGATTGCAAGTATGAAAAAACCTGTTGTTTCCTTGGTGTTGGGCGGTGGGCACAGCATAGGTGTCCCTATGGCGGTAGCGGCTGATTGTTCTTTTATTGCACCTTCCGCTACCATGGCGGTGCACCCAATCAGAATGAGCGGTGTGGTCATCGGCGTGACTCAGACTTTTGAATATTTTGATAAAATGCAGGAACGGGTGGTGTCCTTCGTATGCCGTAATTCCAAAATTAAAGAGCAAACCTTTCGGTCTTTAATGCTGGAAACAGGTGAAATTGCCAATGATGTTGGAACGGTATTGTTTGGTTCTGATGCGGTGGAACATGGGTTGATTGACAGAGTAGGAGGCATCAGTGACGCTCTGAATGAATTAAAAAAGCGAATCAAGGAAGTGGAAAATTCATGAGCTTGTACCATACTGAGGAGTAGGTACATAATACAGAAATCCAAGCCTGTAAAGGGGCTTGGATTTTTTGTGGAAAATTTTAAAATAAAAATTGAAATTTAATACAAAACATGGTATAATAAAATAGAAATGCTATTTCAATTTATTAAAAAGGAACATGTTTTTATGGAACAAGCAAAAAAAGTATTGAAAACAGCCGGATTTATGGTTGTTGCAACATTAGCGGCAAAGGCTTGCGGAATGTTAAGGGATATCTTAATAGCATCTGTTTATTCAACAGGTTCTGAAGCGGTTGCCTTTTATACCGCCTGTCGGATTCCCTTGTTGTTATTTGATTTTGTTATCGGCGGTGTGATTTCTTCAACTTTCATTCCGGTATTTAATGAATATCTGGAAAAAAGGGGGAAACAGAAGGCAATGGAGTTTGCCAATCTTTATATCAACACCGTATTTCTGATTACATTGGTAATCACAGTCCTAGGTTTGCTGTTTTCCCCTCAGTTAATCCGTGCCATTGCACCGGATATTCCGATTCAAACCCATGAATTATCCCGTGTGCTTTCTAACATCATGTTTCCCATGATTATTTTTACAGGGCTTGCTTATTCTTTTGTGGGAATTTTGCAATCCTTCGGAGAATTTAATGTTCCTTCTATTATCAGTCTTGTTTCAAACGGTTCATTGATTTTATATTTTGTATTATTTCAGGATAAGTTTGGCATTTACGGCCTGGCTGTTGCTATGTTGGTTGGTTGGGGATTGCAGGCACTGATTCAAGTGCCCTGGCTGAAAAAATTCGGATACCGTTATCAACCATGTTTTTCACTCAAAGATGAAGGAATCCGAAAAGCGGGAAAACTTGCACTGCCAATGCTTGTCAGCACATGGGTGCAGCCTTTATGTACTGTCATTAATATGCGTCTGGCTTCCGGTGTAAACGAAGGTGCGGGAATTGCAGCATTGGAATATGCCAATAAAATCTATGTGATCATGACGGGCTTATTTTCTTTTGTGGTTACGAATTTGATTTTTCCGTACTTATCCCGTGCAAGCGCATCTGATAATCAGAAAGAAGTAAACGGTTTAATGGTAACTGCATTAAAATCCATCACTTTTATTATATTACCAATTATGACCGGTTTTATGCTTCTTGCAAGACCCATTACCAGTCTGATTTATGAAAGAGGTGCCTTTGGTGCAGAAGATGTTTCCATGACTGCTACCGCATTAATGTATTATTCCGTAGGGATGCTTGCATTGGCATTTTGTGAAGTGCTCAATAAATCATTTTTTGCTATGCATGATT
>JAZURC010000163.1:0-4126 GCA_045606005.1 Clostridia bacterium | reverse complement strand
GCGGTGTTTACAATCCCTGTAACCTTGAGCCTTGAAACCTGTTCAATCGCATTCATCATTCCCTAGGCCTGCTCCGGTGTTTCAGTAAAGGGGCGCTTGGGGTTCATAATAAAAAGCATTCCATATCCGCTTTCACGAATTAGTTTTTCATATACTCCCAAAACGATTGCGCCCTCGTCATCCCCACCCACGTCAAACACAGCTGCACAGGAAGGATTTTCAAACACAGAAAGAATTTCAGGCGGAACGGACAAAATATCCACATTGGTATTGGCAAACTGAGGAGAAATCACACGAACTCCAGCTTCGTTCAGCCGTTCTTCTGCGTCTTTTGTACGGAAATAAGGATTCACCGTATCCATATCCACAATGGTTACATTTTCATGTTCTTTCTTTAAGTGGAGGGCATAATTCAAAGCAAATTCCGTTTTTCCGCTTCCGAAGTGTCCTGCAATTATAGTAATCCGATTCATCCCTTTCCACCTCATTTCAAGCATATAAAATCTTCTTCATTTTATCATACCATTTTTACACCCCGTTGTCAACCTCTAAAACCGACAAAATATTTGGAAATTGATTCGATTTTTTTGGCATGAAAAAAGAGCTTATCAAACGATAAACTCTTTTCTGTTTTGATAATAGGGTTATATAGAAAACATTTCTTTACTGTCCAACACAAGGGTAAAAGGACCGTCGTTGACCAACGATACCTTCATATCCGCCCCGAATTCACCGCAGGCGGTTTTGGCAAAACGGGTTCTACAAAGGGACAGAAAATACTCATAAAGAGGAATTGCCTGTTCGGGCCTTGCCGCACCGATAAAGCTTGGGCGATTTCCCTTGCGACAATCGGCACACAGGGTAAATTGGGATACCACTAAAATTTCTCCGTTTACCTGTTCTGCGTTTAAATTTGTCTTCCCGTTTTCGTCTTCAAAAATACGGAGCTTTTGAAGTTTGTCCGCCATTTTTTCAGCAATTTCCTCTGTGTCCGTTTCTTCAATTCCAAGCAACGCAAGATATCCTTTCTCGATTTCGCTTACTGTTTTTCCATCTATAGAAACGCACGCCTCCAACACTCTTTGTAATACTATTTTCATTTGTAATTTCATCCTTTCATTTTGCAAATATGTGAGAACCGATTGTCACCACCGTCGGTCTTGAAAAAATCCATTTACTGGTTGATTTTGCAGGATTGTAAAAATAAATACTTCCGTATGAAGGGTCAACACCGCTCAAAGCCTCTTGTGCCGCATTCCGCGCAGAAGCGGTAGGCTCCATATTGATTTGTCCGTCATTCACGGAAGAAAAGGCACCTGGCTGATACACCACACCCGCAATACTACCGGGGAAGGAAGCGGAATTCACACGATTCAGAATAACCGCCGCCACTGCAACCTGTCCCTGATAAGGCTCCCCTCTTGCCTCTGCACTGACACATCGCGCAAGCAGCTCCAAATCCGAATTACTGTATCCGCCTGTAGAAAGCCCTAAGGATTTTAATGTTTTAGGTCCCGCAACGCCGTCTGCCTTTAAACCAAAATTGCTTTGGTACCAAATGAGAGCACTTTGAGTGAGGGGACCGAAAATTCCGTCAATTTCTCCCTGGTAATATCCAAGATTTTTCAATTTCGTCTGAATGCTGACCACCTCGTTTCCTTGAGAGCCGTACCGTGACAGGGTTTCAGTTGATTCAAATTTCGGAATAAACAATACTGTCAATACAAGGGCAAACATCAAGCCAATCAGCAACATCTTTTTTTTCATAAAAATACCTCCTTTATACGATTAGTGTATATAAAAGAGGTATTTTTTATGCAATTTTTTTATCTTGCTCTGGTCTGAACCTCAACCAACAGGTCCTTGATAAAATCATCAACGGACATACTTCCCATATCTCCGTTTTTACGAGAACGGACAGAAACAGTTCCTGCTTCCATTTCCTGTTCACCCGCAATCAGCATGTAAGGCACTTTTTCCAGCTGCGCTTCACGGATTTTATATCCAATTTTTTCACTTCTGGTGTCATGCTCTACGCGAATACCTGCTGCTTCCAATTTTTCAGTGATCTTCTGAGAATACTCAAAATAATTCTGAGAAATGGGCAATACCTTTACCTGAACAGGTGCAAGCCATGCAGGGAAAGCACCTGCATACTTTTCAATCAACAAGGCAAGAGTACGTTCATAACAACCGATAGAGGTTCTGTGAATGATATAAGGATGCTTCTTACTGCCGTCAGAATCCACATATTCCATTCCAAACTTTTCTGCCAGCATCTGGTCAATCTGAATGGTAATGAGGGTATCCTCTTTTCCGTGAACATTCTTAATCTGAATATCCAGCTTCGGACCGTAGAACGCCGCTTCTCCGATTCCGATTACATAGGGAACCTCCAGGTCATCCAAGATTTTCTTCATGGTAGATTGGGCTTCGTCCCACTGCTCCTGTGTACCGATATACTTTTCTCTGTTATCGGGGTCCCATTGAGAGAATCGATAGCTCACATCCTCATAAAGTCCCAATGTTTTCAGCATAAACATGGTCAGTTCCAGACAGCTTTTAAATTCGCCTTCCAACTGCTCTGGAGTACACATCAAGTGACCTTCCGAAATAGTAAACTGACGGACACGGATTAACCCATGCATTTCACCTGATGCTTCGTTACGGAACAAGGTAGAGGTTTCGTTATATCGCAAGGGCAAATCACGGTAGGAACGGGCACGGTTTAAATATGCCTGATACTGGAAGGGACAGGTCATGGGACGCAACGCAAATACTTCCTTATCTACTTCCTCGTCACCCATCACAAACATTCCGTCCTGATAATGATCCCAGTGACCGGATACCTTGTACAAATCACTCTTTGCCATCAAAGGTGTTTTGGTTAACTGCCACCCTCTCTTTTGTTCTTCATCTTCAACAAAACGCTGTAATAACTGAATGATTCTTGCACCCTTTGGAAGTAGAATAGGCAAACCCTGACCAATCAAGTCGGAGGTGGTAAACAGTTCCAGCTCACGGCCCAAACGATTGTGGTCCCGTTTTTTTGCTTCCTCCAACTGTTCCAGATGATCGTCCAGCATGTTTTTTTTCGGGAAGGAAACTCCATATACACGCTGAAGCATCTTGTTCTTTTCGTTTCCTCTCCAGTAAGCACCGGTTGCGGAGAGAAGTGCAATCGCCTTCACATTTTTAACATCAAACAGATGAGGCCCTGCACAAAGGTCGGTAAACCCATCCTGACGGTAGAAGGAAATGGTTTCCCCTTCGGGTAATTCTTCAATCAATTCCACCTTATAAGGCTCGTCCTTCATCAATTCCAAAGCTTCTTTTTTCGGCAGAACAAACCGTTCTAATTTGGAGCCGTTTTTCACAATTTTCTTCATTTCAGCTTCAATGTCACGAAGGTCATCATTTGTCAGGGTATGCTCCATATCAAAATCATAGTAAAATCCATTATCAATCGCCGGACCGATTGCAAGCTTGGTATCCGGAAACAAGTTTTTCACAGCCTGTGCCAAAATATGAGAGGTAGTATGCCAGAAGGTTTTCTTCCCCCGTTCATCGTCGAAGGTGAGAATTTCCAATGTGCAATCCTGTTCCAGTTTGGTGGTCAGATCTACAACCTCTCCATCCAATGCACCGGCAACTGCCGCCCGCGCTAGTCCTTCACTGATTTGTCTGGCAGCATCATACACACTGCATCCCGACTCAACTTCCATTGTTGAACCGTCTTTTAACATAATTTTTATCAACTGGGTACTCCCCTTTCATAAAGATATTTTTCATTTTATTATATATTTTTTTTCAATAATTGTCAAGAGATATTAAGAAATTCCTCTGGTTTTGCAAATAATTTTTAAAATGCCAAAAAAACTATTGACATTTCATCTTTTTTGTGATAGAATGTTTAAGAATAATTGAGATAGGGGTATAGCTCAGTTGGTAGAGCATCGGTCTCCAAAACCGAGTGCCGAGGGTTCGAGTCCTTCTGCCCCTGCCACAAGAATAACAGAGAAATCTGTTTTCTATATAATTTAACAGATGGCGCGGTAGTTCAGTCGGTTAGAACGCCGGCCTGTCACGCCGGAGGTCGAGGGTTCGAGTCCCTTCCGCGTCGCCA
>JAZURC010000162.1:0-3574 GCA_045606005.1 Clostridia bacterium | reverse complement strand
GTTTACCGAAATGGAGCCCGCATTGGAATATTTAAAAACTGCTCCCATTCCTACTGTGATTAAAGCAGACGGTCTGGCACTTGGAAAAGGTGTTATCATTGCTCAAACTCGCGAGGAAGCAATGAATGCTGTCCGTTCCATGATGGAGGATAAGATTTTTGGGGAAAGCGGCAGTCAGATTGTCATTGAAGAATTTTTGACAGGGCCCGAGGTTTCCGTTCTTTGCTTTACGGACGGAAAAACCTTGATTCCCATGATTTCCTCTATGGACCATAAGCGTGCGTTGGATGGAGATGAAGGCTTGAATACAGGGGGTATGGGTACAGTTGCTCCCAACCCTTATTATACAGAACAGATTGCCGATGAATGTATGAAAACGATTTTTGTGCCTACCATTCAGGCAATGGAGAAGGAAAACAGAACCTTTAAAGGTTGTTTGTACTTTGGTTTGATGCTGACAGAAAAAGGGCCAAAAGTGATTGAATATAATTGCCGTTTCGGCGACCCTGAAACTCAGGTAGTTTTGCCCCTTTTGGAAAGTGATTTGTTTGACATTATGGAGCATATTGCAAAGGGGACTTTGGATCAAGCAGAGGTTCGGTTTTCTAAAAAATCGGCTTGCTGCGTGATTGTTGCATCGGGTGGGTATCCCACTTCCTATCAGTCGGGCTATGAAATGTTCTTACCGGAACCCCAGGAGGACGAAATGATTTACATTGCCGGTGCAAAGGAGCAGGACGGTAAATTATATACTGCCGGCGGACGGGTGTTGGGTGCAACTGCTGTCGCGGAGGATTTAGAGAATGCAATAAAAAAGGCTTATGCACTGACTGAACAAATCTCATTTACCGATGCTCATTATCGGAAAGACATTGGCCAGCGTGCCTTAAAAGCTCTACAGTAAGGAGAAAAACTTATGGTATATAGAATCTATGTAGAAAAAAAGCCCGAGCTTGCTTTTGAAGCAAAGGCTTTGAAAGACGATTTGTCAAGTTTATTGCAAATAGACGGCTTGACCGATATCAGACTGGTGAACCGTTATGACGTGGAACGGATTACACCAGAGCTTTTTGAACAGTGCAAAAATACAGTATTTTCCGAACCCCAACTGGATACGGTGTCAGATTCTCTGGATACACAAAATGCAGTTGTGTTTGCAGTGGAATATTTGCCCGGTCAGTTTGACCAGCGTGCAGATTCTGCAGCACAGTGTATTCAGATTATTTCTAAAAAAGACAGACCTCTTGTGCGTACCGCAACTGTTTATCTGTTGTACGGTTCTTTGAGCAAGGACGATGTGGAACGAATAAAAAAATATGTGATTAACCCTGTAGAAAGCAGGGAGGCATCTTTAGAGCCTTGCGATACTTTGGATATGGCATATGATGTACCAGAAAAGGTGGCAGTTCTGGAGGGTTTTTGTGAGAAAAATGCCGAGGAATTGAAAGTATTTATTACGGAACAAGGATTGGCAATGGATTTTGATGACATTTGCTTTTGTCAGCAATATTTCCAAAGCGAAAAGCGTGACCCTACCATTACGGAAATCAAAATGATTGATACCTACTGGTCGGATCATTGCCGCCATACAACTTTTTTGACTACCATTGACCATGCAGAATTTGAAGATGAATTATTGCAAAAAACCTATGAAGAATATTTGCAGACCAGACAGGAATTGGGCAGAACCAAACCCATAAACTTAATGGATTTGGGAACTTTGGCAGGGAAATATTTAAAACAACAGGGAAAACTGGACGGGCTTGATGAGTCTGAAGAAATCAATGCTTGTACCGTTAAAATCAAGGTGAATGTAGAAGGGGAAGAACAGGATTGGTTGTTGCTCTTTAAAAACGAAACTCACAATCATCCTACAGAAATTGAACCCTTTGGCGGTGCGGCAACCTGTATCGGCGGTGCAATCCGCGATCCCTTGTCGGGTCGTTCCTATGTATATGCCGCAATGCGTGTAACAGGTGCGGCTGACCCCTTAAAGCCTGTTTCCGAAACCATGGAAGGAAAGCTTCCTCAAAGAAAGATTGTAACCACTGCGGCAGCAGGGTACAGCTCTTATGGGAATCAGATTGGTCTTGCTACCGGTCAGGTGGACGAGTTGTATCACCCCGGTTATGCGGCAAAGAGAATGGAAATCGGTGCCGTGATTGCGGCAGCTCCTGCCAAGAATGTTCGCCGTGAACGCCCAGAGGATGGGGATGTTGTCATTTTGTTAGGCGGCAGAACCGGCCGTGACGGTTGTGGCGGTGCAACAGGTTCTTCCAAATCTCACACATTAGAATCTTTAGAAAGCTGCGGAGCAGAGGTGCAAAAGGGGAATGCTCCCGAAGAAAGAAAACTGCAAAGATTGTTCCGTAACGAAGAAGCTTCTTTGTTAATCAAGCGTTGTAACGACTTTGGCGCAGGTGGTGTTTCTGTTGCAATCGGTGAATTGGCAGACGGGATTCAAATCAATTTGAATGCCGTTCCCAAAAAATACGAGGGACTGGACGGAACCGAGCTTGCTATCAGTGAATCACAGGAACGAATGGCGGTTGTGGTTGCAGAAAAAGATGCAAAGCGGTTTTGTGAGTTGGCTGACAGTGAAAACTTAGAATCTACCGTTGTTGCAGTTGTAACAGAGGAGCCCAGACTGGTGATGAACTGGAATGGAGTGGAAATTGTAAATCTGTCTCGTGAATTTTTAA
Source organism: Clostridia bacterium (assembly GCA_045606005.1). GTDB lineage: Bacteria > Bacillota > Clostridia > HGM11514 > HGM11514 > SIG438. Next base: position 872 of record JAZURC010000162.1, on the reverse strand, counting down.
ATTCTAACGGTGCCGAAAAACACATTGCCGTAACAGCGGCAAAACCTGAAAGCTATGAAAAAGAAATTTCTGATGATTTTTCCGGGCAGATGAAGGCGCTGGCAGGGGATTTGAATGTTTGCTCCAAGAGAGGCTTAAGCGAGCGGTTTGACTCTACTATCGGTGCAGGAACAGTGCTCATGCCCTTTGGCGGAAAATATCAGAGAACTCCTATTCAGACAATGGTGCACAAGATTTCTGTTGAAAAACAGCATACAGATACCTGCTCCTTTATGTCTTGGGGTTACAATCCCTTTATTTCAGAAAAAAGCCCCTATCACGGAGCTTATCTTGCAGTTATTGAATCGGTATCCAAGCTCATAGCTGCAGGTGCTGAATTTAAGGATGTATATTTGACCTTCCAGGAATATTTTGAAAAGCCTGCGAAGGATGCAAAACGGTGGGGAAAACCCTTATCCGCATTGTTAGGTGCTTTTAAAGCACAAATGGAGCTGGAAATTGCCGCAATCGGCGGGAAAGACTCCATGAGCGGAAGCTTTGAAAAGCTCGATGTACCGCCTACACTTGTTTCCTTTGCGGTTACCACAGGAAAAACAGGTGAGGTTATTTCACCTGAATTCAAGGAAACAGGAAATCAGGTCATCTGGTTAAAGCCTGAAATGGATGAAAACGGGCTGCCTGTCACGGCATCCTTGAAAAATGTTTATCATACGGTTACAGATTTAATGCGTCAGGGGATTGTAAAAGCTTGTTACACCCCCACCTACGGCGGTGTTGCAGAGGCAATTATGAAAATGACCCTGGGGAACGGTATCGGCTTTGCCTTTGCTGACGGCATTACAAAGGATGAGTTGTTTGGTTATTCCTACGGC
>JAZURC010000161.1:0-2159 GCA_045606005.1 Clostridia bacterium | reverse complement strand
GATTCACTGCACCAAGCACAATGAAAATACCCAGACAAATACCAATGGTTTTTATTGTTTTCTTTGGAGTCAGCCGAATTCTCTTTCTCACCAACGCAAACAAGTCGGATCGTAGCCATGTCGTTCTGTGAGCCAAGGAGTTGTGGAAGTGCCTTGTCTTCCTAAGACCGCTTGGCCTCCGACTTGATTCACTGCACCAAGCACAATGAAAATACCCAGACAAATACCAATGGTTTTTATTGTTTTCTTTGGAGTCAGCCGAATTCTCTTTCTCACCAACGCAAACCGAACCACTGCAGTCATTAAAAAAGTAGTCAACAGAAATATCAGAAAAAAGAAATCCATCGTCTGATAAGGTCCTACCTCATAGTCTGCCAAAAAACCATCCTGCTGATAATCTCCTGCAAGATTGACAAGAGAAATGATTTTATAGCCTAAAAATGCAATCAACAATGAAACAAAGGAAAATTTCATTGCATCCCAAGAAGTGAGCTTCCACGCCAGTACCACCAATGCTGCTAAATATACCGTCATGAGTGCGATAGATACGGTTGACCCCTCCGCTGCATCCGAAAAAATCCAGAGTGCCAATAACAATACAATTCCCGTTGCAACCGAAATCAGATAATCCTTCAGCTTCATTCTTTTCCCTCCAAAAGCTCAGGGCGTTTCGCCTTTGTTCGTAGCATTGACTGTTCCTTCCGCCAAGCATCAATTTTTGCATGGTGACCGGATAACAACACCTCCGGCACCCGCTTTCCTTCAAAAATTTCCGGACGGGTATATTGGGGATATTCCAACAGTTTCCCGTCATACAAGGATTCTTCTCTAAAAGACTCCTCCTGTCCTCCCAAAACACCGGGAATCATTCGGCTGACCGCATCAATTACTGCCATGGCAGGAATTTCTCCGCCTGTCAGAACATAGTCTCCGATTGACAACTCAAAATCCACAATTTCCTCCAGGGCACGCTCGTCAATTCCCTCATAATGACCGCAAAGGAGTACAACATGAGAAAAATCGCGGGCAATTCTACGAGCCGTTTCCTGACGGAACACCTGTCCCTGAGGGGACATATAAATACAGACGGGGCGGTAATCCAAATCCGCCGTAATGGCACGAAATGCTCTTACCACAGGCTCTGCCTGCATAAGCATTCCTGCTCCGCCCCCGTAAGGGTAGTCATCCACTCTGCCGTGCTTATCCGTGGTATAATCACGAATGTTAATAAAATTCAGCTCCAACAAGCCTTTTTCCTGTGCACGGCCAATAATACTGTCCGACAAAACAGGAGGAAACATTCCGGGAAACAGGGTTAATACATCAAATCTCACTGTTCCTCCATCCCTTCCATTAAGTGAACAAAGATTCCTTCTGTTAAATCGACCTTTTCCACTACCTCATCAATCACAGGAAGCAACAGCTCCTTGCCACTTTCTGTTGCCACAATATATACATCGTTTGCTCCGGTCTGAAGAACATCCTTCAGTGTTCCCAGATGCCGACCTTCTTCGTAAACAGGCAGTCCGATTAAGTCAGAAATCAAGTACCTTCCTTCTTCCAACTGGTCTGTGACCTCGCTCTTTTCTGCCCAGATAATTTTCTGTTTCAGCCCTTCAGCCTGCTCGATTGCGTCAATTCCCTTTAATTTCAGAATCAAACCGCCCTTTTGATAGCGTACCTGCTCAAGAGAATATTCACGATTATCAATAAAAACACGGGAAAACCCTTCAAAAAATTCAGGTGCATCGCACCAGCTTATTGCTTTTACCTCTCCCCGCAGACCGTGGGTATTATTGATTTTTCCTACTTCAATTTTTATCATATTTCGCTTCCTTTCAATACAAGCATAGGGACGACTTTATTTGCCGTCCCGTATCCAGTATTGCAGCACATCGGTCAAAGACAAAGACGATGCCATTACACGATATCCACTGATACCATCTTGTTTTCACGAATGGCGGCAGCTTTCACTACCGAGCGGATTGCTTTGGCAATTCTGCCCTGCTTACCGATCACCTTACCCATATCGTTTTCAGCAACACGAAGTTCTAAAACGATACCACCGTCCTCTTTATCTATCTGTGTAACAGATACCTCCTGAGGACAATCTACCAAGGCTTTTGCAATGGTTTCCAGTAATTCTTTCATCACCAGAT
>JAZURC010000160.1:0-6613 GCA_045606005.1 Clostridia bacterium | reverse complement strand
ATTCAAGCGCTCTCCCAGCTGAGCTATACCCCCAAGATGTTCTTTATTATATCATAAGAGATCAGAAAAGTCAAGAGGCATAATCAAGGAGTGTTCTGTATTTTATAAGAAAGAGAGTAGAAACTCTTTTTATTATTTTCTTTCGTCGACTGATTAGCTATTTCAAAAATAAGCGGTCTTGTTCGTAGAGAAATACATTATAGATAAAAAGAACTGCATCATACTCATTTTCATCAATCAAAGATAGTATGCTGCCGTTAAAATGGTCTGGTAGACTTGTTCGAAAATCCACAACATCAACCCGTTTTATGACTTGGGAAAGATATGGGATGATTGCGTTAGCATAGGAATCTTTGATGATAAGAATTTTGTGATTGTCATTGATACTTTGGTTTTCGATTTTTGTATAAGCTGAATTTCCATAGAGATAGGATTCATATGCACTAAAGGGCCATTTTTCTTTATTGTCAAGGTTTCTATGATCCAAAAGCACATTAAAATCTCCCGATAGATCTATATTTCTGGAAGGAAGTTCAAAGGAAATTTCTGCTTTTTCTTTTGGGAAAAACACATCAAAATCTTCCGCTTTCACAAAGGTTTCTTTTGAATTGAAACCGATACTTCCAAGACAACAATTTTTATATTTTTTTACAGAGTAGTTGGATTTGTCAAAAATTTGGGTATCAATTCCATAATCGAGGGCAGAATTAAAATACTCTGAAATAAATTTAGCTGCACCTATTCCACATTCTACCTTCCAATGGTGGTCTGTTTTATAGTACATATCGAACAAATCATCCTCATCTTGAATCATCCTTTCTGTGAGATTCAGAACGGGGATATTTTCTTCTGAAAACCGCTTATACATGTATTTTCTTTCGTCAGACTTTGCTGAGGTTTGGAAACCTATGGGTAGTTTATCATTGAATAATCTGTCTTTACCGGGACAGTCAACATATAAAAAAGAAATATTTCTGTCTTTTAACTTTTGTAAAAAGTGCTTTAAATAATCGAATTGGATTTCAAAAGGTTCTTTGGTAAAGGGGTCTTTGCTTTTCCTTAATCTTGTAAGTGTACCGTCGTCTAGCTTTAAAAATGATGTTCCCGGAATATAGTACATATTTGCATTTTTGCATAGCCAACCATTGAATTTGAGCAAGCTTTCTTTGGTTAAAAAATTATTATAGTTCGATATTACATCCGTTAATCTGGTATAAAGCCCAAGATATTTATCTATGATAAAATTCGGCTGTTCTTCCTTGGTGTTTTCTATTGTAGGATAATTTTTTTGCAATTCTATAAAATCCTAAGTGTATTCGGTTTATTCATAAGTTGTGCTTTCTTCATTAACAACAATACCGACACTATAATTAACCATTAATAAACAAATAAAGATTAAGAAAGCAAAGGTAAAAATGTTATTTTTTATCATATTGATTATTCTCATAATAATCTCCATTCCGCCGCTCTGAGTCGGCACAAATAGTATGAAGCCTCTCTTATCAGCAGGGCAAGAAATGATAAGAGATTATTTTTCCCATGCGCATTTACAGCCTTCAGGTCGTAAAATTCACACGGACGATAAAATCCGCCAGAGGCTGAACGGGAAAGAAACTTTCGCATTAACCCTCATTAAAAATTAAAATATATGAACGGATTATAGGTAGATCGAAACATAAATGAGATGGCTGCTGCAAATATGACAATATACACGATATCCTTAACAAACGGGACAATCTTCACACGTTTTACCAGCCATTTTATTACGGGTGTACTGAACAGGATACTTGCAGTCAACACAACTCCAAAATTTTTCAGATACCAAATGAAGTCAGCATCGAGGAAACTTGAAAAATCTATCGAAAACATTCCCTTGATATACATAAAAGCAAGAGTTACATTTTCTGCTCTGAAAAGCACCCAACTGATCATGACCACAAGCATTGTGTACACATGCGAAAAAACTCCGATTTTTTTGGTAAAGGAACAATACTTTTCAAACACTAAAAACACAAAAAAGTAAAGCCCCCATAATACAAATGTCAGATTGGCCCCGTGCCACAATCCTGTACAAAACCATGTCAAGAACAAATTGAAAATGTGCCGTGCCTTTCCTACTCGGTTTCCGCCTAAAGGAATGTACAAATAATCTCTGAACCATGTGCTGAGAGAAATGTGCCATCTTTTCCAAAATTCTGTAATTGATTTTGAAATATAGGGGTAATTAAAGTTTTCTTCCAAATGAAATCCAAACATTTTTCCAAGCCCGATGGCAATATCTGAATATGCAGAGAAATCAAAGTAAATCTGTAAGGTATATGCGATTGCTGCCAACCATAAAAAGGCAGGTGTCAGATTATTATGATCCATAGCATAAATATGATCCACGATAAAGCCAACATTATTTGCAAGAATCATTTTTTTTGCAAAACCAATGATAAACCGTTCCACTCCTTGTTTGAAAAGCGCCAGACTTTCTTTTCTGTTTTTGATTTGATATTCAATGGAAGAATAGCGAACAATAGGACCGGCTATCAGCTGTGGAAATAATGAAATATAAAGACCGAGAGACAAGATGTTCTTTTGGGGTGCAGCTTCTTTTCTGTATACATCTATCACATAGGACATGATTTGGAAGGTATAAAAGGATATCCCTATGGGAAGTGCAATGTTAAATTTTATAAAGTCAGTTTGAAATGCCAAACCTAACATTTCCATTGCAAAATCAAGATATTTAAATATAAATAAAAAAGATAAGTTATATAGGATGCTTATGACCAAAAACAATTTCCGCTTTTTTCCGTTCATGCATAATCCAAAGAAATAATTAACACAAATGGAAATGAGCATAAGAAAAACAACAATAGGTTCTCCCCATGCATAAAAAAACAAACTGCTTGCAAATAAAAGCAGATTCTTCAGTTGCATATTTTTTCTAAAAAAAATGTAATAAAACAATAATAATGCAGGAAGAAATAAAAACAAAAAAACAGTCGATGTAAATACCATGTTTTTTCTCCTTATTTTATGCTTTAAAAAAAGTGGACTGAGACAGGTCCTTTTATATTTTTGTTTATTATATCATATCATATATGTATATTCCTGTCAATGTTTTTCAATTTCTGCATATTGCAATCAAATAAAGTGTAAAAACTCCCTTTTTCACTTTATCATTTCGTTATCCTTAGGATAAAAGCAATATAACCAATCGTCTTTTTTAGCAAAAAACAAGGTCGAAATCATGCAAATAAAAAAATTCTCTCTAATGGTTATAATTCACAAAAAAACGGGACAGACTAAAACTTACCATGTATGTTTTTGAGAAAACCGAAAAAAATAATTTATTTTTGGATTTTTCCTTGACAAACTTGACAGGCTGTGATATTATAATATATTGCTATCGTATGATATAAGGGAAAATTATCGCTTTTTGGACTGTTTTTGTCCGAAAAGATGCCCCTTTTCAGATGCAGATAAATAAAATCAATGAGGTGAGGTTGCTGATGGTACATCCAATAAAGCTGGGCAAGAACGAAAGAATGAGCTACGGCAAAATTAATGAAGTTCTGGAAATGCCCAACCTGATTGAAATCCAAAAGGATTCCTATCAATGGTTCATCGAAGGCGGATTGCAAGAGGTTTTTGATGACATTTCTCCCATTACCGATTACGCCGGTAATCTGGTTCTGGAGTTTTTGGACTACAGCATACATAAGGACGACGCAAAGTTCAATGTAGCTGAGTGCAAAGAACGGGACGCAACATATGCGGCTCCTTTGAAGGTAAAGGTTCGTCTGATCAATAAGGAGACGGGCGAAATCAAAGAACAGGAGATTTTCATGGGTGATTTTCCCCTCATGACTCCTGCGGGAACATTTATCATCAACGGAGCGGAGCGTGTCATTGTCAGCCAGTTGGTTCGTTCTCCCGGTATCTATTATGATATGCAGAACGAAATTAAAACAGGGAAGGAATTGTTTAGTGCTACTGTCATTCCCAACCGAGGTGCATGGCTGGAATATGAAACTGATGTAAATGATGTGTTCAGCGTCAGAATTGACAGAACAAGAAAACTTCCTGTCACCATTTTGATTCGTGCCTTGGGGTATAGTTCCAATGCAGAAATCAACGAACTGTTCGGTTATGATGACAAGATTACAGCAACCTTGGAAAAGGATACTACAACCAATACAGAGGAAGCGCTGATTGAAATCTATAAGAAGCTTCGCCCCGGCGAGCCTCCTACGGTTGAAAGTGCGAGATCCTTGCTGTATGGTTTGTTCTACGACGGAAGAAGATATTCTTTGGCAAAGGTAGGACGTTATAAATTTAACTTGAAGCTGAGTCTGGCAAAGAGAATCCGCAATCAGATTCTGGCAGAGGATGTCATCAATCCTTACACCGGAGAACTGATGGAAAAAGCCGGTACCGTTATGACCCGTGACAAGGCTGAAGAGCTGGAAGCGGCAGGCATCAACGAAGTATGGTTGGATATGGAAGGGAAAAAGGTGAAGGTGTTCTCCAACAGCATGGTTGATTTAAGCACCTTTGTTGACTTTGACGTTCCCAAAATTACGGAAAAGGTATATTTCCCCGTTCTCAAAGAGCTGATGGAGGAAAATGAAGACGAGGAATCCCTGAAAAAGGCAATCGAGGATAATGTGGAACAGCTTATCCCTAAGCATATTATTCTGGAAGATATTATGGCTTCCATTAACTATTGTAATAATCTGGCATACGGTTTGGGAAATACCGATGATATTGACCATCTCGGAAACCGCCGTATCCGTGCGGTAGGGGAGCTATTGCAAAACCAGTTCCGTATCGGTCTGGCAAGAATGGAGCGTGTGGTTCGGGAAAGAATGAGTATTCAGGATTTGGATATTGTGACTCCTCAGGCGCTCATTAACACCAAGCCTGTGATTTCTTCTATTAAAGAATTCTTCGGTTCCTCACAGCTGTCCCAGTTCATGGACCAGCCCAACCCGTTGGCTGAACTGACTCATAAGAGAAGACTTTCTGCATTGGGCCCCGGCGGTCTGAGCCGTGACCGTGCAGGATTCGAGGTCAGAGACGTTCACTATTCTCACTACGGACGTGTTTGCCCCATTGAAACACCTGAAGGACCTAACATTGGTTTGATTAACTCTTTGGCAACCTTTGCCCGTGTAAATCAATACGGTTTTGTGGAAGCGCCATACCGTAAGGTGGACAAGGAAACGGGAATTGTTACCGATGAAGTAGAATATATGACTGCGGATGTAGAAGACCAGTACACTGTTGCTCAGGCAAATGAATTGCTGGACGAAAACGGCAGATTCTTAAATAAGAAGGTTTCTGCCCGCCGCAGAAGAGAAATTTCTGAATTTGACAGCACAGAAATTGATTACATGGATGTATCCCCCAGACAGTTGGTATCGGTTGCAACTGCACTGATTCCCTTCCTGGAAAACGATGACGCTAACCGTGCCCTGATGGGATCTAACATGCAGCGTCAGGCTGTGCCTCTGCTTCGTACCGACTCTCCTATTGTAGGAACGGGTATGGAGTATAAATCCGCAAAGGACTCCGGTGTTGTTGTTTGTGCGGAACACGGCGGTGTCATTAAAAAAGTCAGCGCTGATAAGATTATTGTAAAAACAGACGAAGGAACAGAGGACGAATATAAGCTTCTGAAGTTTATCCGTTCCAATCAGGGAACTTGCATTAACCAAAGACCCATTGTGATTGAAGGAGAACGGGTGGAAGCAGGAGATATTATTGCCGACGGTCCTTCTACCGATAATGGTGAACTGGCTTTGGGACGCAACATCCTGATTGGCTTTATGACCTGGGAAGGGTATAACTACGAGGATGCGATCCTGATTAACGAAAAGCTGGTAAAAGAGGATGTATTTACTTCCATTCACATTGAAGAATATGAAGCAGAGTCCCGTGACACCAAGCTGGGACCGGAAGAAATCACCAGAGACATTCCCAATGTAGGGGATGATTCCTTAAAAGATTTGGACGAGCGTGGTATTATCCGTATCGGTGCCGAGGTTCGTGCGGGAGATATTCTGGTAGGTAAGGTAACTCCCAAAGGCGAAACGGAGCTGACAGCGGAAGAACGACTGCTCAGAGCAATCTTCGGCGAAAAAGCAAGAGAAGTAAGAGATACTTCTTTGCGTGTGCCTCATGGGGAATATGGTATCATTGTTGATGTAAAAATCTTTACCAAAGATAACTGCGATGATCTGCCTCCCGGAGTCAATCAGATTGTAAGATGTTATATTGCACAGAAGAGAAAGATTTCTGTGGGTGATAAAATGGCAGGACGTCACGGAAACAAGGGTGTTGTTTCCAGAATTCTGCCGGAAGAGGATATGCCTTTCCTGCCTGACGGTACTCCGTTGCAGATTGTGCTAAATCCTCTGGGCGTACCTTCCCGTATGAATATCGGACAGGTATTGGAAGTGCATTTGGGCTACGCTGCCAAGGCATTGGGCTGGAAGATTGCCACTCCTGTATTTGACGGTGCAAGCGAAGAAGATATTATGGAAACTCTGGAGCAGGCAGGTTACAATCCCAACGGAAAAACCCTGCTGTATGACGGCCGTACCGGTGAACCCTT
>JAZURC010000159.1:0-2907 GCA_045606005.1 Clostridia bacterium | reverse complement strand
TGATGACCAACTTCAAAACCATCCGTAAGAGAATCGACAGACTGAATCAGATCAAGAAGATGGAAGAAGACGGCACATTTGATTTGCTGCCTAAGAAGGAAGTTATCAAATTAAAGGGCGAACTGGAAAAGCTGGAAAAGTTTTTGGGAGGTATCAAAGAAATGAAGCGTCTGCCCGGTGCTTTATTCGTGGTTGACCCCAAGAAAGAACACATTGCAATCATGGAAGCAAAGAAATTGGGTATTCCTGTTGTTGCAATTGTTGATACCAACTGTGATCCTGAAGAAGTGGATTATGTAATCCCCGGTAATGACGACGCAATCCGTGCCGTTAAGCTGATTGCTTCCACCATTGCAAACGCAATTCTGGAAGGAAAGCAAGGGGAACAGTTTGCAGCGGAAGAAACAGAAGAAACGGAAGAAGCTGCTGAATAATTCAAATCTGAAATTGAACCGAAAGGATTGTGAATAGTATGATTACAGCACAGGCTGTTAAAGATTTAAGAGAAAAGACCGGCTGCGGTATGATGGAATGTAAAAAAGCATTGACCGAAACCGGCGGCGATATGGAAAAAGCCATTGAATATCTGCGTGAACGCGGAATGCAGGTTGCTGAAAAGAAGGCAGGAAGAATTGCTTCCGAAGGTTTGGTTTATGCATTGGAAGAAAACGGAATCGGCGTTTTGCTGGAAGTAAATGCTGAAACCGACTTTGTTGCAAAAAATGCAGAATTTGTTGATTTTGTAAAGGCAATCGCGAAAATCGTTGCGGACAAGAACCCTACTGATGTAGAAGCTCTGAAGGCTCTGCCTTTTGAATCTGAAACCGTTGGTGAAAAGCTGACTGCACTGATTGCGAAAATCGGTGAAAACATGAACATCAGACGGTTTGTTCGTATGGAAGGCAATGTTTGCTCTTATATCCATGGCGGCGGAAGAATTGCTGTTATGGTAGCAGCAGAAGGTGCTCTGGAAGGAGAAGGTTACGAAGCTGCAAGAGATGTTGCAATGCAGATTGCGGCAATCAATCCTCCTTATCTGTCCAAGGAAACTGTTCCTGCGGAAGATCTGGAAAAGGAAAAACGCATTATTACTGCTCAGATTAAGGAAGATCCCAAAAATGCTTCCAAGCCCGACAATATCATTGAAAAGATGCTGGGCGGAAAAATCAGCAAGTTCTATGACCAGAACTGCTTACTGCAACAGGAATTTGTAAAGGACAGCTCTATGAAGGTTGAAGCTTATCTGGCATCTAAGGGTGTTAAGGTAATCGACTTTGTTCGTTACGAAAAGGGCGAAGGTCTGGAAAAGAAGGAAGACAACTTTGCAGAAGAAGTTGCAAGCATGACCAAATAAGAAATGATATGATAAGAATCCCGTACAAATGTACCGGATTCTTTTTTTGTCAAAAAAGTTTCGGCTATTTTATGTCAGGGGGTTGCTTTTTATTATACTGAGAGGTATAATAAGAAAAGAAGGGGTTGTGATGAATGAGAAACAGAACCATGGATATGTGCGAGGGCCCGTTATTAAAAAAGATTATTATATATACTGTTCCGATTATCCTGACAGGATTGTTACAGTTGCTGTTTAACGCTGCCGACCTGATTGTGGTAGGTCGTTTTTGCGGCAGTCGTTCCGTGGCCGCTATTGGTGCTACGGGAGCGCTGATAAACTTGGTTGTCAATTTTTTTCTGGGAATTTCCGTAGGAGCGGGTGCGGTGGTTGCTCAGGGCTTAGGTGCGGATGACCGAAAGTCAGTGTTCCGTACGGTACATACAGCGATTTCCATAGCCGTTGTCGCCGGTGTCCTTCTGACAGTGGTAGGTTTGTGTGGTTCCAAGTTCTTTTTGGAGCTGATGGGAACACCGGACAATGTTATCAATTTATCTTCCCTCTATGTAAGAATTTATTTTTGCGGTGTCATTCCTGCCTTGGTTTATAATTTTGGTGCCGCTATTCTTCGTGCCACGGGGGACACAAATGGACCCCTGGTGTTTCTTACTGTTGCGGGGATCATCAATGTGCTTTTAAATCTGTTTTTTGTATTGGTATTGGATATGAATGTTGCGGGGGTTGCTTTGGCGACTACGATTTCTCAGACTGTTTCAGCGGCATTGATTGTCATTTCGTTGATGCGAAGAGGGGATGTTTGCCGTTTGGATGTAAAATGTCTGCAATTTGATAAGCCTTCACTGTTTAAAATTTTAAGAATTGGCGTTCCTGCCGGAATTCAAAGTTCCCTGTTTGCCATTTCCAATGTGTTGATTCAATCCTCTGTTAACTCTTTTGGAGAAACTGTCATGTCGGGAAATGCGGCGGCAATGAATATTGAAGGCTTTGTTTATGTCGCTATGAACTCCTTTAGCCAGACAGCATTGAATTTTACAGGGCAGAATGTAGGGGCAGGAAAATTGAAAAGAGTCAGTCGGGTGATTGCAATCTGTTTGCTGTCGGTTTCGGTTGTAGGATTTCTTCTTGGATTTGCGGCATGGTTTTTTGGTCGTCCTTTGTTGGGCATTTATATCACCGATTCGGCAAAAGCCATTGAATATGGTATTACAAGAATGTCTTATGTTGCAATGTTTTATTTCATATGCGGTATGATGGATGTCATAACGGGCGCATTGAGAGGGCTTGGGGTTTCCTTAATTCCCATGCTGATTTCCGTTTTAGGTGTCTGCGGATTTCGTATTTTTTGGATTTGTACGGTTTTCAGAGCGAATCATACATTAGAATGCTTGTACCTGTCTTATGTTATTTCCTGGTTATTGACAGGACTTGCACAATATGTGGCTTATATTATCGTGATTCATAAAAGACGAACAGAATAAAAGGGGCTGTCGCAAAAAGAAATTATTTTGCTACAGCCCCTTTTTGGGGTTGGGGAAAAATAGTGCAGAATGAAC
>JAZURC010000158.1:0-5687 GCA_045606005.1 Clostridia bacterium | reverse complement strand
TCCTGATCGGTTGACCATCCACAAAGCGAATCACATCTCCTTGTTTTATTTTTGCATCTGCTGAGGGATTTTTCGTCGATTCAGCTGTTTCAAATTCAGAAATCCCAATGACCAAAACTCCATCCGTTTCTATTTTAACGCCAATGGGATTTCCGCAGGGAACTAGCATTTTCGGACCGGTTGCTACGACTGCTGCCGGAGCGGAAGGCAAGGAAAAGGCAACCAGAAGTCCGGTAATCATCATTCCCAAAATAAAAAATTTGGTTTTACGGTACAAAAAAACCACGCTCCCTTTTTAAAAATAGAGGATACAGGGTTAAGTTGTCCGAAAACAATCGGTTCTATGCCGATGATTCTTTGGGTTTGTATGAAAATTTTTGCTTGTTTCTTTATTTTTTCAAAAAAATTAAAATTTTAAACTGGAATTTTTGACCATGACTCAAGAATAAAACGAATATTCCGTCTTCGCAATTAAAGGTTCCCTTTAAAGTTTGTTTTAGTTGACAATTTTTCTTTGGTTTTGTATAATAGGAAAGAAGGAGCTGAAGCAATGAAAACAAAACGAATGCTGCTTTGCGGATTGTTTGGGGCATTAACTGCCATTTTTTCTCAAATTTTTATTCCTACAGGCTCTGTGCCTGTCAGTCTTGCTACATTAAGTGTTATGTTAAGCACTGCATTTCTCGGTAAAAAATGGGGTGCCTTGAGTCAAATCATTTATTTGTTGGTTGGTGTTATCGGGCTTCCGGTGTTTCACGGAATGCAAGGAGGAATCGGTGTCTTAATGGGGCCTACAGGTGGATTTTTGGTGGGTTACCCCCTTTTTGCATGGACGATGGGATGGATGACAGAAAGGAACCGCTCCCTCATTTTTTCTATGATTGTGGGGACGGTTACTTGTTATCTTTTAGGCTGTATCTGGTTTTGGATATTGACAAAGGGAACAGTATGGAGCGTGTTTCTTTCCTGCGTCATTCCCTTTTTGCCCGCCGACGGATTGAAAATGCTGATTACATGGTGGATTTTCAAACGGATGGAAGGAAAAATTTTCTTATAAAAAAGTAGGTTTATGTATAGAATAGCAAGGGAGGGAAAGCTGATGAAATGATCCATTTTAATCCCTTGTTATAACGAAGAAGAAAATCTTCCTGCATTGATTGAAAGTATTTGTAAATGACGGAACCGTGATAAAAAACAGAAACTATTACAAGAACTTGCGGTATCTTATGGTCTGAATTGCAAAGTAATCAGCTTTATCGGGAATTTCGGAATAGACGCCTCCATGTATGCAGCTGCTCTGTACAGGAATTTTTATGCAGACAAAAAACAGACCCGCCTTTCTGATTTGAGAAATATACCGTCATCAGCCAAAAAAAGAGGAAACAACTTGACAAATACCTCTTGCTTTTGTAAAATAAAAGCAGGAGGTTTTTTTATGTTATGTTATAATTGCTTTCATAGATATCCCAAGGCAGACAAATGCCCCAAATGCGGCTGGTATGAGGGAAAAACCAATCCCGAAGGCGCCTTACCCCTTGGGAAAATTTTAGCTGACCGTTATCAGATTGGCGGTGTTTTAAATCAGATCGAGGAAAGAAGAGTATATTGTTGTTGGGACAGCAACGAAAGAAGAGTCATAAAAATAACGGAAATACAGACAAAGCACCCGAACAGGTGGAAAAAATGGGGTGGTTTTTCGTATGAAGGAAAGGTGTATGCCGTCAATCCTCCCGAAAAACTGCCAAAGCGGAAATGGCCTGCAGTGGCAGTTCTGATTTTACTCTTGGGGATTGTCGGTGTGAATTTCGCTTCTTATGTAAACCGTCCAGTTGTCTGGTTGCCTGAATCTGCACTTTCGACTTATGAACCGGTGTTAAAAGAGTATCGGATTACAGCTATTCCGGACGAAGAATACACATCCCGTTTACAGAAAACCGGTACCATGCCTGATGCCTTTTATCGGGAAGGGTTTTACGGAAATTTGAAAAGCATTGCCAAGCAGATTGATTTTGAAAAGCTGGGAAAAACAGAATTTTCCAAGGCATATTCCTCAGGATTGGAAATGCCTACGGGCTGGTATGCCACCGTTTTATATTCTCACGCAAAAAAGGCAACTGTCACACCAGAACAGTTATTTTCAGGAAAGGAAAGAGTTTGTGTTGCAGAGGATAACTGGGACGATCTGATGATGGTGTGGACAGGAGATTTTAAAGGAACAGAACAAAAGCTTAAGCAGGTGGTTTCTGTTTACAAAAAGCAAAAGTTTACTCCCCGTAAAGACAATCATACAGATTGGTTTACGGCAAAAAAGATAGATTGGCTGATTGACGATACCTTGGAACGGGGCTATCTGACCCGTTTCGGGTCCATGATTCCTTTGGAACAGCAAGGAAAAATTGCCGGATGCTACGGTGCTCATTGGTGTTTAGGGACAGACAAGGGATATGAAATACTAAAACTGTTGTTAAGTGACGAGGCGCAAAGTGCCATATTTACCGATTCTAAGTTGCTGCCTCTATCTGAAAAAGCCTTAACATCCGTAACAGAGAAGGAACCCGCTCTCCAATTTTTATTGGAAAAAGACAGAATTTTGTTTGGAGAAGAAAGAGCAGAGGCTTATCAGGAAAATAATAGAATGTATAAAAAAATAACAGAATCCCTTCAAAAATAAGAAGGGATTCTATTATTTATCCAATGAAATTAACTTATCCGTCAGTACCATCTGGGCAAAGGTGACAGTCATGGAGCGAAGGAGCGAAAGCTCCGATTGCTCTTTTTTTTCATAGGTACGGGGTGGGTATTTTTTTGGCTCAAAGGTACTTTTTAAAGCATATTCCATTTCCTCGCAAAAAAGGTTATATGCATTTTCCGTCTGATACACATTTCTCATTCGGGTAATAATTTTCCCCAAGGTAGAAATATTCATCAATCGTTTCATGATGAAAATCACAAAAAAGCATGCCAGATGCTCCCGTGAATACTTTTTCTTTGTGGGAGGGGACACGATTTTTTGTTTCACATAATTGTTAATCATGGTAGGGGTCACAGAACCCTCTTTATCAAAAGGAGAGAGCAATTCCTGTAAGTAAATCACCACCTGATCAATATATAAATCAAGTTGAGGAAGCTCCTCCCATCTGGGACAGTGATACTGTATCATCTGTTCCGTTAATTCTCTCATTTTCATCACCCAAGGTTATTATATCAGCTTTTCTTTTTTTCGTCAAGAATTTATCTGTCAGGGGATTGATTTTTTCAAGAAATTAGTATATAATAAAAGTAAGTAATACCATAAAGGAGGGATTGTGATGGACCAGACGATGTTTTGGTTTTGGTTAATCGCCGCAGTGGTGCTGGCGGTGGTAGAGGCAGCAACAGCCAGTCTTGTAACCATCTGGTTTGCGGGAGGAGCAGTGCTGGCAATGCTTTGTGCCTGGGCAGGAATCGGTTATGCAGGTCAGCTGGCAGTGTTTGTCATCGGCAGTTTGATTCTCTTACTGCTGACAAGACCTTTGGCAAAGCGTGTCCTTCATCGGGACGGTCAACCTACCAATGCAGACCGTATTATTGGTCAAAAAGGTGTCGTAACAGAGGAATTGAATCAGTTGAGCGGAACGGGAAGAATTTCCGTGATGGGTCAAAGCTGGGCTGCGGTATCGGAGGACGGAGCAATCATAAGCTTAGAAGAACAGGTGGTTGTAACCGGAATCCAAGGAGTCAAAGCAATTGTGAGAAAAGGAGAATAAAAATGGGCATTTTAGGATTTTTGTTTTTATTAATTGTTGTGTTAATTATTGTCATTTCCAACATTAAGATTGTTTCTCAGGCAACCTGTATGGTTGTAGAACGGCTGGGTGTGTTCCATGCTGCATGGGGAACGGGATTTCATTTTAAAATTCCTTTTGTGGAACGCATTGTGAAAAAGGTTTCTTTAAAAGAACAGGTCGTGGATTTTGCTCCTCAACCGGTAATTACAAAGGATAATGTTACCATGCAGATTGACACGGTTGTGTATTTTCAGATTACCGACCCTAAGCTTTATGTATATGGGGTTGAGCATCCCATGGCAGCCATTGAAAATCTGACCGCAACCACCTTGCGTAACATTATCGGTGATTTGGAGCTGGATGAAACTCTCACCTCCCGTGATTTGATTAACACCAAGATGCGTGCCATTTTGGATGAAGCTACCGACCCTTGGGGCATCAAGATTAACCGTGTGGAATTGAAAAACATTTTGCCTCCCAAGGAAATCCGTGACGCTATGGAAAAACAGATGAAGGCGGAGCGGGAACGCCGTGAATCCATCTTAAAGGCAGAAGGGGAAAAGAAAGCTGCTATTTTGGTAGCAGAAGGGAATAAGCAGTCCATCATTCTGGAAGCAGAAGCGGCAAAGGAAGCAGCAATCCGCAATGCAGAAGGTGAGGCACAGGCAATCTTAGCGGTACAGGAAGCGGTAGCACAGGGAATTCGTCTGATTAACGATGCGGCTCCCGCTCAAGGCGTAATTGCGTTAAAGAGTTTGGAAGCATTGGAAAAACTGGCAAACGGTACAGCAACGAAAATTGTGGTTCCTTCCGACATCCAGTCCCTGGCAGGCTTGGCAGTCAGTGCTCAGGAATTACTTTCTAAAGAATAGAATAAATAGAAAACGGCTGATTCCTCTGCGGAATCAGCCGCTTTTTTATTGAATCAATGGTAATACTTTTTCCTCTTCAAGAATGGGGTCCTTGCCCTCAAATAATATTCTTATGATGTTAGGAACTGCATATTTTGCAATCACCTTAAAACCTTTTTCGTTAATATGCTGATTTTTAAAGCCATAGAAGCTGTCGCGGCAGAAGGAAAACTCCTCGGGCATCTCTTTTGGAAGCCACGCATCCCCCTCGTACCCAAACCATTCAAAGAAAGAACAAACTCGCGTTATCATAAAAGCGCCTTCGTTTTCCGTGCAGAAATCTTCCTGAGCACGCATGATATCGGCAATTTTTTCACTTCCCCAAAATCCTACACGAATCATAAAAAACTTGGTAAAGCCAACAGTTTTCAGTTTTTCCCAAAGAGTACACAGTGCATTTTTATAATACTCATATCCGCTTTGTCCGTTGGATTCACCCTGAAGCCATACAAACACCTTTTCGGACAAATCGTCATCAGGGAACTGCTGTTTACTGTCTATAAAAAAGTCCTTCACCTTTTCATACAGATAATCGGCAGCCTCGCCGTTGAGAAAATGGTCGATAGGAACCGCACCCTTTGATATATTCACATAAGAACAGGAATATCCTGCATTTTCAAGCCCTTTCACAATAAACGGAGGAAGAGAAGCCGCCATGCGGTTGTTTGCCTCGCTGAACTCCGCAAAGGAGCATTGTGTCTTTTGCTCAATGTCCTCGGCAATGCACATAGACGGACAAAAATGGGTTGTCTCATGATATCTGTCAAGACTGCTTACAGAAGAAGCATCCCCGTTCGGTCCGTATGCTTGCTCAAGATTTTTATAAGAAAACTCTCCGCACGGGAATCCGTAGTTTTTGAAGGCTCCCGTTTTTTCATGAAAGCGTTTCGGTTTGTGCAGATATTCAAACGAATTGTTAAAGGTAATCTGTTCCCTTGCGGGAAGGGAAGCCGAACCCATCATATTGGACTGACCGGCAAACACAAATAATGGTCTTTTCATTTTCATC